>JABJJO010000013.1 GCA_018660825.1 Planctomycetaceae bacterium
AAACAATCGTAATGTCACTGGCCGATAGGAGCGTATTTGTTCGCAGATAGGAAAGCAGTGCATGTAATAACTCGCCACATTTCGGCAGGTCTGCCTCGACGGCGATGGCCAGTGTGTCACCTGTAAAAATAGTGTCACGTAGGGCTGGGAATTGCGTTGGGTTGTTGAGACCGTTATTGGTAACTTCAACCAACGTGCCCGTGGTTGTTGTATCGTCGATAGTAAGATGAGGTGGCAAGTTGACGGTTTGTGTAGCTTGGATAATAAATCCACATTCGCTCTGCGTGCCATACGGTAGTGATACATCCATCAGGATCTCCAGCTTTTATCATCAAATGCGATTAAAAAAAGTGATAGCAAAGTCGAGTTGTCTGGAATTCATGTGTAGGACAAGGATGTTTTTCGCTCACTCAATACACTTAAATAATTTCCGGCCATCGCTGTAATTAATTTTATCGTCTTCTCAGAAAACCGTAAACAACACGCGAGATCGCAAAAAGGGTGTTTGGTGTCTACAAAATGGCAGCGTATAATATAGCGTGAATGAATTACACGTTCGATTGTAGATAGCGTCGTGGGTACAAGTGAAGACGAGGAGTTTCAATGCGAAAATATATCAATATCATACTGTTTATTCAGTGCGTGTTGTTACTGACCGTTACATGTAAGGCGCAAGATATATCGGTGAATCAACGGAAACTCAATAACCTTCTGGAGGCCGGTGAATTTGCACAAGCTCAGCGGTTAGCAGAAAACCAAACGATCGTAGGCGATCGGAATCAATTCTTAGGCGCGGTTGCTCGTCGCCAAGCTCAAAATGGCAATCGGCACGGGGCACTGGGGTCATTAGGATCGATGACGAGTTTTGGCGATCAACAGTACAGCAATAGCTTGGGGTCGTCAGCTTCAGGGCAGTCTGGACAAGCAGGGCAGGGCGGCGCGCCGCAAGCGGACTTTGACACATTAATCAATTTGATTAAATCTACGATTGAACCCCTCTCGTGGGATGATGCGGGCGGCTCGGGAACGATTCAACCGTTCCCCGGTGGTGTCTATATTGATCGGGATGGTTTGGTGGTCCGATTCGATGTAAACAACTCAGCCGAGTTACAAGTTATTCGCCGTGGTCAGTTCGATGGAATGTTTAGTGAGCATGGACAGGACGTACGGGAAGAGTCGTCATTGCGAAAAGTATCTTTAGTACGATTGCAGCGTGAATTGGAATTGCTGCGAGCACAAGGTCGTGACGCGGACGTTGCTATGAAAAACTTGGCTGGGATCTATAAAATCCAATACGTGTTAGTTTATCCAGAATCGGGAGATATCGTTATCGCCGGTCCTGCGGGGCAATGGACCAACGATAACGATGGACGTATTGTCCACCATCGTACTCGACGTCCGACTGTAAAGTTGGATAACTTGGTCGAGTTGTTACGAAATGCGTTTTCAAAAGACCCGACATTAGGGTGTTCGATTACGCCACGAGCCGACAACCTACTTAAAACTCAACAATATCTTAAGAATGCTGCTGGGAAACCAATTGTCGCAGGGCGAACTGAGCAATGGCTTAGTGGTCTGCGAGATAGTATGGGACGTCAGGATGTTGAAGTGTTTGGCGTCAACCCGCAAACTCATCTGGCCAAGACTTTGGTTGAAGCTGACTATCATATGAAGCTTATCGGAATGGGGTTAGTACCAGGTGTTCCAGGTATGAATAGCTATATGGATAATCTTAAACAAGTTGCTGAGAAGACTGGAACTCCACAGTCCATAAGCATGCTGCGATGGTGGTTTACTACAAACTACAACTCTCTGCATGCAACGAAGGATGGCCAAGCGTTTGAAATTATTGGGTCTGGAGTAAAAGTATTGAGTGAAAATGAATTGATTGGGAAGCTTGGCAACCGTGTTGCCACCGGAAAATCTGATCCGCTGACGCAACAGTTTGCAATCGAATTCACTAAGAATTTTGAACAACTTTCACGGCAATATCCCGTATATGGTGAACTTCGTAACGTATTTGATTTAGCACTGATTGCGATGTTGATAAAATCTGAAGATCTGCATACTCGTGTTCAGTGGAACCTGGATTACTTTTTAAATGAAAATGGATATCGCGTTGTCCAAGCGGTATCGCCGACGGAAGTCGAATCAGTTATCAGCCATCGCCTTGTTGGTGGAAAGACAGTTTTAGCCGGTGTGAGTGGTGGAGTGCTGCTAGACCCCCGAGTTGTGGTCGCGGAAGATAATATTGTCCACGATTCTTACGGCATTTTAGAAGCTGAACACAAAG
>JABJJO010000012.1 GCA_018660825.1 Planctomycetaceae bacterium
CCAACTCGATGCTTGGGGACTACAGGATCAAGGCACCGATAACCTCGGCCACGATCGCCGCAACGTAACTCCCGAACGTGATTTTCGCGGGCGGATATTCTGGCAGCACCGACAATTATTGAGCGATGGGATTCAATTAAGTGCTGAAGTGGGCCTAATCAGTGACCGAAATTTTATGGAACAGTTTTACGAACGAGTTTGGGATCAAGAAAAAGATCCAATGACCGGAGTTGAATTGAAAAAGATTACCGACAACCAAGGGTGGAATCTGGCCGCGAATATTCGCGTCAACAAGTTTTTTACACAAACCGACTGGCTTCCTAAGCTTGATCATTACTGGCTTGGGGAATCCATCTTTGCCGACCGTGCCACGTGGCATGAACATACCAGCGTCGGATTTGGACAGCTAAAACCTGCCGCCGCGCCGCTCGACATCGCAGAACAAGCTAAGTTTGACCTGATGGCTGGTGAAGAACAGAAGTATTCGGGTATCCGAGCGGCTAGTCGGCAAGAAATTGATTTCCCCATGCAATGGGGTAATTTCAAAGTGGTTCCGTTTTTGCTTGGCGAAGCTGCCTATTGGGGCGATGACATCTCGCACCAAAGTGTAACTCGGACCTATGGCCAAGTTGGCATACGTTCAAGCCTGCCAATGTCGAGAACTGACCCAAATATCAAAAGCAAGCTTTTTAATGTAAGTGGATTGGCTCACAAGGTTAATTGGATGCTCGACGCCTATTGGGCGGACGCTAGCGAAAACATGGATCGATTTCCACGTTACGATGCCTTAGACGATGATGCTCAAGAACATTACCGTCGCCGTTTCTTTTTTGACACATTTGGCGGAATTGCGGGGCAAAACATCGCTACCAAATGGGATGAACGAATGTTCGCTTATCGGGCAAACATGCAAGGTCATGTCACTTCACCCGTTACGGAAATTGCTGATGATGCTATGACATTTCGCTTAGCGACGGAACAACGTTGGCAGACGAAACGTGGAATTGCGGGAAAACAGCACGTGGTGGATTGGATGGTTCTTAATGCAGAAATACTACTGTTTCCGGATGCTGACAATAACGAAGGTCAACACACCGGCATGTTTGACTACGATTACCGCTGGCACGTCGGAGATCGCTTTACCCTTTTATCCGACGGCTACTTTGACTTTTATAGTGGTGGGTTAAAGACAGTCAGTGTGGGCGGTGTCTTGAGTCGCCCTGAAAACGGTCGCCTGTTTCTAGGCTATCGCATGATCGACGGTCCCATTTCCAGCCACATATTCAATGCTGCGGCAAGTTACAAAATGTCGCAAAAATGGATCGCTATTATTGGTACCTCATTCGACCTCGGTGATACAGGTAATATTGGTCAAAGTTTATCTCTAGTGAGAATCGGAGAATCTTTGCTCGTTCGCGCTGGTATTAATTATGACGAGAGCCGTGATAATTTTGGGGTTCACATTACGATTGAACCACGGTTCCTTGGCAACGGACGTATCGCTAGATTAACCGGTATTCATACACCCCCTGCCGGAGCGTATGGATTAGAATGATAAATCTTAGTAGCTGTCTATTAACGGTTCAAAACAAACCCATCAAATCGATGTGGAGAAGGAATTTCATACTCCTCATGTACAACCACCGCTATCCACTAATTTTGCTCGTAGTATTTTTTATCAATGCCGTCACCTGTCCACTAATCATGGCTGCGGCTCCCAAAGGAATCCGCTATAAAAGACCCAAGCCAGTACGATCACAACCGGCAGACAACGCGCCTGTCGAGACTCCGCATGTCGCCAATGGTCCACGAAAAACGGTTGCTGTATGGCCCAAATACCAACAGGATTTTCGTTTCCCTAGTGTTGATGAACTTGTTATCGATGAACTTGTCAACTCGAATCAATACACCGTCGTAGAACGTCTCAACGTACAAGCATTGGAAATGGAAGCAAATCTCTTTGAAGACGTCCGGCACGTCGGGGCACAATTAATCTTCGAAGTTGCCGTAACCAGTGTCGATCAACGCACCAGTCGCGGGTTGCAGTTTGGCTTAGGTGATTTCGGGCTCGGCGATGGAATTGACGTTGTCGTTGGAACCTCTCGGACTACCGCCAAAGCAACTGTAGTATTACGAGTGATTGATACTCGATCTGGGGAAATCCTCTCGTCACAGCGTGTCACCGGGGTTTCAACAGGATCCGGCTTAAACCTCGGATTTGCACATCAAAAATATACACATAGCCGAATTGACGGATTTAACATGAGCTTCGGGAAAATCAAAGATACATCTGTAGGCAAAGCCGTTTCTAAAGCTGTAAAACTCGCTGTCACGAAGACAACAAACAAGCTAAACGACCATCTCTGGGAAGCTCGAGTGGCTGACGTCGATGAGGATTTCGTATACCTCAATGCCGGTCAGAATGCTGGTTTAGCGACTGGCAACCAACTCATTGTCTCGCGACTAGGTAAGACCATCACTGACCCACAAACCGGAGCGGTTCTCGACGTTGTGCGGATCCCAATATGTGAGATCGAGGTTGTCAGCGTCAAGGAAAAAATAGCGGTCTGTCGTATCACAATACGATCTTCCATTGTTTCCGCCGACACAACCGTCGAAAAGAATCAAGTTGTCCACCTGAAACCAACACATTAGAATTCCATTTCAATGAACAATTCCAATCAAACACTTAGAATATCTGGCCTAGTGCAAACCGAATTGGAGCTTACCGCTAAGCAACTAGCCGCAGATATCGACGCTGAATTTCAGGTTGCTGACATTGCAACCCTATTACCAAAACGAACGGGTGCCGCTGTTCAGCTACAGGGGCTGTTGGAGTTATGTGAGCCCTCGCCCGAGGCAACTCATCTTGGACTGCACGGATCGTTAGACGATTTCCATGCCAGCATTCCGCTAGCGGCCGTTTGTAACAGAGGCTTGATTGTGCATCATGTGGAAGGCGCTGTTCTGAGTGTTGATCAGGGTGGCCCTTTTCGATTTTTCATCCCCGACCACGCTGCCTGCCAAATGGATGAAATTGATGAATGTGCCAATGTGAAGTTCTTAGATCACATTGAATTCACCGCAGGTAAAGGGCACGACAATCGCCCTCAGG
>JABJJO010000210.1 GCA_018660825.1 Planctomycetaceae bacterium
AGTGTCGACTTCTTCTGCAGTGTCGACTTCTTCTGCAGTGTCGACTTCTTCTGCAGTGTCGACTTCTTCTGCAGTGTCGACTTCTTCTGCAGTGTCGACTTCTTCTGCAGTTTCGACTTCTTCTGCAGTGTCGACTTCTTCTGCAGTTTCGACTTCTTCTGCAGTTTCCGTACTATCTGAGGTCAGTATTACCGCGGGTGTTTTTTTAGTGTCACCTGCTTCCATCGCTGCGGCATTTTCTGTAGTTTGAATGTCGTTTGTCGCGCTCATAGGATTTCTCGAGACTTCCTGTCTATTCATTCGTGCGTTGTGTGGTTTGCCCGTACAGTTTGACTCTTTTACCTGGTTGATTGTTTACTAGTTTTTTTACCTGACCAGCACCATTTATATTCCGTTATACATGTGTTAAACGATCACATTTGATATCGACGAATTGCCCTTCAGTTAGCCATAGTAAGTAGTTTATAATTGGTCTTGCGGACCTCTTGTATGTTAAAATTTTCCGGGTTGGGAAGAGAGGCAGTTCGTGTTAGGAAGAATTGGTAAGGCAGGGTAAAGTAGGGAAGTAAGTAAGATGCAGGCAGCCGCGCTATTACAGACTGGAATTGACTTTGCAAAAGAGCAGGGGATTGAAGTCCGTTTAGAGTTGCTCGACGGCAGCGGATCAGGACTGTGCGTTTACGGCGGCAAAAAGTGCATCTTCTTGGATTTATCTCAGAATTCCCTCGAGCAATTGTATGAACTAGGGGTTGTCCTCATAGGAGACGCTGGCATTGGTGTGGTTGATTTGCCTTCTGAGTTGCAATCTGCATGGGGGCGGTTATACCCGCCAGTTACTACAAATCGGCCTTTATAGACCGAGATTAGGTAGTCCTAGAGTAGAGTTTTCATTATTGGCTGTTGGAGGACTTGCCGAGGAAATTGTGGCTTCAGTCATGCGTTGTTGTAGGTCTTGCAATATTGCCTGTTCAAGTGCAACATCTCGACCTTGGGGAATCCAACCTAGTCGAGTTTGTTTAATCCCATTTGCTTGTTGGGGTCTTGTATGCGATGCGCTATGTCGTAGCGTTGCCCCGCCGATGGTACTATATTCGGGCCGCGGCAGATCTTCTAGAATTTTATGGACAATGATTTCTAGACGAAATCCATCACGGGTGGGTCGCACGTAAACTTCTGCTTGGCGTTGTATGGTTTGCAAGGTTGCATGGAGTTGATCAAAGCCTGTTACGTTGTCTTTTCGCCAAGGTTCGAACATCGTGGCAGCGTCACTCGGAGCAGTTTTTAAGTACCCTTCGGTCAATGTATTGCCGACCAATTGAATTCGCTCTTCGCTTTGGATCGGAAAGTAATCTTCGATGGTATTGACGAGGATGGACCATAAAAAATCGCGATCTCGGATAGGGACAGTCATTGGATTTTCAATTCTTGGCGCATCTGCTGCCAGTCTTGCCAACTCTTCTTCTCTTGGCGGGCCATTATCGCCCCAATTCCAGACGCTGGTGCTAATACACCCACTTTGCAGGATCGCGCAACAAAACAGCGCAACGAAACAGGCTGTTAGAGGGGATACAAAATTTTGATTCATTCGATGCATGCGATTCAAGGCGAACGTATAGCGGGAAAGACTAGATTTACTTGTGGGAGTTTGTCAAATTCACCTGCGTGAATCAAGAGGGAAAACATATAATAGAAATACGTGGTTTTTGTGGGAACTTTTAGTTGCATCTGTGCGTCTGATACTTTGGTACATTCACAGCAACGACATTTTGCAATTTGAGTGTTAAGGAGTAGTTGGTGGAGAAGCGTTAGGTAGCAGAAGTAAAAGAACAATATTGGAGAATGCGATGCGAGCTTTAGTCAGCCTTGATCAGGGAAAACAATTGAAAACAGCAGCATTTAGTTTATTGTTTCTGTGTCTCCTGTTAGGAGAGTGCTTTGGCCAAGGCGCATTAATAGACTTGCGTCGTCCGATTGCCCCACCGATGCCGCCTGGTATTCTGCCGTCTCCGATCGTACAGCCTTTACATTCGTACTGTGTCAAATCCTTAGGTGTGAACGTCAATTTGAATGGTCAGGTTGCACGCGTTCAGGTGTCACAAGAATTCAAGAATACATCGAAGCGGACGATCGAAGCGAGTTTTGTTTTTCCGCTTCCATATGATGGAGCGATTGATCGTTTGACGTTGCTTGTGGGTAATAAGGAATATGAGGCCAAGTTAATTGATCGCGACGAAGCACGACGCATATTCGAGGGTTATGTTCGTCGGAACCAAGATCCGGCGTTGTTGGAATGGATGGGTTCTGGGATCTTTAAGACGAGCGTATTTCCGATCCCACCTGGTGAAACGCGCAAAGTCACAATTCGGTATTCCCAAGTGTGCCGTCAGTTTCAGGGAATGACGGAATGGTTGTTCCCGCTGCGAATCGCTCGACACACCACGAAACCGATTGAGCAGTTGTCGGTACAAGTATCTATTTCATCGTCACTGGCCATCAAGAGTGTCTACAGTCCTACGCATTCGATTGCTGTAAAAAAGCCATCGCCAAAGATAGCTCGAATTAGTTATGAACAGAAAAATGTAATTCCCAATTCGGATTTCCGTTTGTTCTATGACGTTGATAAGCAATCGATTGGTACGAGTGTGTTGAGTTACCGACCGGATGGGGATGAAGACGGTTATTTCATGATGCTGATTTCGCCAGATATTCAAGCCCAGCAGCAGGAGAGCATTTCCAAGAATGTTGTGTTTGTCGTGGATCGCAGTGGAAGCATGACGGGGCGCAAAATAGATCAAGCCAAGGAGGCGTTGCGATTTGTCATTAATAATCTAAAAGATGGTGATCTGTTTAACATTGTGGCCTACGACTCTGAAATTGAAACGTTTGCACCCGAGTTGCAAC
This sequence comes from Planctomycetaceae bacterium, assembly GCA_018660825.1. Taxonomy (GTDB): domain Bacteria; phylum Planctomycetota; class Planctomycetia; order Pirellulales; family Pirellulaceae; genus UBA721. The sequence continues at coordinate 2,902 of JABJJO010000210.1, forward strand.
GTCATAGTAGATCATCGCGAGACAAAGCGTTGGGTTTTGTTGAGGGTATTTTTGCAGGCGGCAGCACAAATATTGATGGTGCTTTGAATACAGCACTGGACATGTTGCAGGATGATGAAACACCGAATTATGTTGTATTTTTAACTGACGGCATCCCGACGGTTGGTGAAACAAATGTCGCTCGTATTGTCGACAAAGCAGCCAAGGCTAACTCAGTTCGCGCGCGTGTATGCTGCTTCGGTGTTGGCTACGATGTCAATAGTTTGCTGTTGGATAAGTTAGCTCGTACTGGGTATGGGCAATCCGTATATGTCCGTCCGGATGAAGACATCGAAGCCAAAGTTGCTGAATTCTATACTCGCATCGCTTCACCCGTGCTGACAGACGTTAAGTTACGAGTGGACGTTGACGGCGTCAAAATTGCACAAGGTAGTGTGGTGAATCGGGTTTATCCCCGCAACTTATATGATCTATTTGCGGGCGACCAACTAGTTTTAGTGGGTCGTTATAAACACGCGGGCAATGCCAAGGTTGTTTTGAATGGTCGAGTGAATGGAGAGGTGCAACGATTTGAATTCCCGGCAAAACTTGAACACAAATCTACCAGCAGCAATCAATCGTTTGTAGAAAAGTTATGGGCGGTGCGACGGATTGGTGAGATTATCGACAAAATTGATCTCGAAGGTCGTAACGATGAATTACTGGATGAACTTGTGTTGCTTTCTCGCCGTCATGGAGTTCTCACACCCTACACATCATTCTTGGCAGATGAAAACGGTGCCCCACGAGACGAAGCAAAATTGCGTCAAAGGGCAGCCACGGCTTTAAATGTTTTAGCGACAGAAGAAGCTGGCCAAGCCGGATTTGCTCGTCGGCAAAATAAAGCCGCTTTCCAGAATGCTGGTGGTGGCGGATTGGGAGGCTTAGGAGATGCGGACGATGAAGGCTTGTTACCAAGCCAAAGAGTTGATGCGGATGGTGGAGTTATATTCCGCGACGCGGTAACCAATCGTACGGTAAAAGTGAAGACGTTGAAGCAGATTGGTGGCAAGTCGTTCTTTTTAGAGGAAGGTCAGTGGGTTGATTCGACTGCCTCCAAAGAGCACGTTAAAACAGCACAAGATTTAACGCGTTACAGTTCCGGCTACTTTGAGTTAGCAGCGAACCATGGTGCTGTTGTTGCTCGAATTCTAGCTTTGCCGGGAACCGTAATTGTTGTTATTGATGGTCAGGCATATCGGTTGATTGATGCCGAGTAGAGGCTGGGATCCGAGGGCAATTTTCACTGAGTGGTTACAATAGATTTTGAGGATCGACATCGACGACCCATTGGATGTCGTTCGGTGGTTTTTGCTCTTCGTAGACGCGGGCGATCACTTCTCGAATTGCGGTTATGTTGTCGCATAACAATAGCAAGTGGTATCGATATTTGTCACGAACTTTTGTGATTGGTGCGGGTGCTGGGCCGAGCATACGGATGTTGGATGAGGGGGATTGATCGATGGCGGCTTGGCAGCACTGCGCCAAATGTTGAGCGTACTGCATGCTGGCCGCGTCTTCAGCACCTCGAATGATCAAACGTATCATGCCGCAGTAGGGCGGGTACCCAAACTCTTCTCGCCCCGGCAGTTCCTGTTCGGCAAATAACGCATAATCATGCTGGCTTGCTGCGATGATTGCGAGATGTTCTGGTGAGTATGTTTGCACAAGCACGCGCCCATCTTGGTCTCCGCGGCCGGTCCGTCCAGCGACTTGCGTAACTAGTTGAAACGTCCTTTCACCAGCTCGGAAGTCCGGAAAGTGTAGTGCTGTATCGGCATTAATAACTCCCACTAAGTGCACATTGGGAAAGTCGAGTCCTTTGGCGATCATTTGTGTCCCGACCAGAATTTGAACTTCACCACGGCGAAACCGATCGAGTGCTTGTTCGTGCGCATTGGGGCGTTGCATTGTGTCGGAGTCCATTCTCAGCACGGCGACGTCCGGGAATTTAGCGCGGACTTCTTCTTCGAGTTTTTGCGTGCCGAGTCCTGCAAATCGGATACTGTCACCACTACAACTAGGACAAACTTTGGGTGCTGGGATTTGGTAATCACAGTAATGACACAGCGCGCGTTCGAGTCGTTGGCCACCGATACCGAAGCGGTGGTGCGTTAGTGCAATTTCACATTGTGGGCATTGGACGACTTCTCCACACGCTGGGCATTGGATACTGGTAGAGTAGCCTCGCCGGTTTAGCAATAAGATAACCTGACCCGCGTCGCGCAGCGTTTCCGTGATGGCACTTTGGAGTTGGCGACTGATGGATCCATAGCTTCCTTTGGATCGAGATTCATGCCGCAGATCCACTGTGGCAACTCGCGGTAGCGGGCGTTGCATCACGCGGTCGGGTATGGAGACCAGTTTGTAATTTCCGATTTGTGCTTGATGCCAAGATTCGAGGGCGGGTGTTGCTGAGCCGAGAACGAGCGGAATGTTTTGTAGTTGTGCACGCTTGGCGGCGACGTCGCGGGCATGATAGCGGGGGACGGTTTCTTGTTTGAAGGTTGTTTCGTGTTCTTCGTCGAGTACGATTAGGCCGAGGCGTGGTGCGGGTGCGAAGATAGCGCTGCGGGCGCCGACGATCACTTGTACTTCGCCTTGGGCAATTTGTTGCCAATGCCAATGACGCTCGGCATCGCTAAGATGACTGTGTAGAACGGCGACTTTATCGAACCGAGAGCGGAAGCGTTGGCGTGTTTGTGGCGTTAGGGAAATTTCTGGCACTAGAACAATGGCTTGGCGACCGTAACTAATGACTTCTTCGATAGCTTGAATATAGACTTCAGTTTTTCCGCTGCCGGTGACGCCGTGGACGAGTACTGTTTCATAGGAGTCGTTTTTTATGGCGGCCGTGATGGTTTGCAGCGCTTGTTGTTGAGCGGGATTGAGTTGTAGGTTTTCTTCGCGGGGAAGGATTTCTTGTTGTACGTCAGTTTTCTGTACTCGTTTGTGTTCTGTTTGCACGATTCCTTTTTTGACCAGTGCCTGAATTGGAGCTTGCGAACAATGCACCCGTTTGCAGATCTGATCTGCTGTTTGCCAAGCGTCGTTGCCGCGTAACAGTTCGACAATGCGCTGTTGCTTGGGGGGAAGTTCGTCGCTTTGGATCATTTCAAGGCGAGATTTGTTTAGTTTGAAAAACCGAACTTTGCGGGTTCCAGCGGCGGAGCGCACTCCGGCAGGCACCGCTGCTTCAAGGACTTGACCGTGTCGAGCGATATAATAGTCGGCCATCCATTTTGTTAGTTCCAGCATTTCAGCGGACAGCAATGTGAAACCATCAATGACACTCGTGATGGGCTTGAGTTTGTAAGAGCGTTCTTTCTTATGAGGGGTTGTTGTATCTTGCTGGCTGGTGCCAGTGTGTTTAACGGCAACGCAATATCCACTGACTTGGCGGTTTCCGCGACCTAGAGGCACTTGGACTCGCCGGCCCGCTTTGACCGAATCTTGTAACTCGCTGGGGATGAGATAATCAAATGGGCCCCAGGGAACTTCGGCAAAGACGACTGTGGCGATCGAATGATCTTTCAGTGCATCGTGGACCCAAGGAGTCTCCAATGGAGACTCGTCGGGAACATCGTCGGGAAATAAGCCTGGTTGTCGCGGCATAGGGTATGATGAGTAAGTTAGGTCATGTCGTATGTGATTCGCAGTTTATTTATCGTACCACTTTTTAGCAGTGGATTGATGAACTGGCTGTGAACGACGGTTATCGATTAGAGTCTTGGCGGGATTGCCAAGCTGGCAGGGATATGTAAATTTAATTTTAGGTTGTATTCGTTTATCTGAGGTGAAGTGTGCGACGCATCGGGATTTTAGGTGGTAGTTTCGACCCTGTCCATTATGGGCATCTGTTATTGGCAGAGAGCTGTCACGAACAGTGTGGTTTAGATGAGGTGTGGTTTGTGCCGGCGGCGCTGAATCCTCATAAGCCTGCTGGAAGTTTTGCTAGTGACGAACAGCGGGTAGAGATGCTGCGACTGGCGTTAGCTGGGCACAGTGGTTTTGGCATGTCGAAAATTGAGTTGGAGCGGGGTGGTGCAAGTTTTACAGTCGACACATTGGAGTTATTACACGAGCAATTTGTGGAGCACGAGTTCTTTTTGTTGCTGGGCGCGGATTCGTTAGCAGATTTACCGAAGTGGAAAAACCCTCGGCGGATTTGTGAATTAGCAGTTTTAAGCGTTGTTCGCCGTCTTGGTTTTGCGTCTGTCGACTTGGATGTATTAGCAGGAATGATAACCCCAGAGCAGTTACAGCAGATTCGCATGTCGGAGGTTGAGATGCCGGGTATGGAACTAACAAGCACGGGAATTCGTGAGCGGGTTCGTGATTCTAAGAGTATCCGTTATCGGACTCCGCGGGCTGTCGAGATGTATATTGAAACGACAGGTTTGTATCGAGATGAATGAGGATTGGGCTGAGGAGGTTGGGGATTTTTGAAGCTGGTAGCATCCGCCGGCACTTGTTTACGAAAATGGAATGAAGGAGGATTGGGTCAACGCCAAGAAATATTATCGAAATAGAATGTCTTGTTTCTATTAAAACGGTGATGCCCTACAATAGCCTCATAAAGAATAGGCACTTGTTTGAGCGCCTAGGTTTAAGCAACCTTTGAGTGGAGTGAAGTGATAATTCAATGCCGCAGCGTACCTGGAAACGAGTATTGGGTGAGACAAGTTTGGAGCGCAAATGTCGTTTGCTCTTCGGCTTCTGGTTGACCCTGCTTATTTCGGGTGCTTTTTGGGGAGTGGAAAACGTTTCTTCGGATCTGATTTTACGTAACACTCGAACCACCGCTCGCGATGTAGTCGATGTTGCTCTGATGAAACCCCACTTCAGTTATTGGGAGACACGGGCTGACCAAAAAGAGTTTGCTGACACGGTCTTGAAGGAATTATCTCTGAGCGACGGTCGTTACACACATGAAATAATTGTCACCGACCTAGAGGCCAAACCTCGCGACATCAAGAATGTTCAGGTTGCCACAACACCTCGTGAAATACGCATCATCGCCGATCTTCAAGCGATGTTTGAGTCCGAACAAAAGAACGAAGTTAACGGGGAACCTGAGGTAGATCCTGAAAATATTGCGGATGTAACGTTAACGGATCTACTGACGGTCACCGATGAATCCGAAGAGGATCGCCCCATCTTTAAAGAACGAGTACTCAAGGAAATTAATGAGTATCAGTATTATGAGCCTGTCCGCTGGGGCACGACCTGCATCATTTGCCACAATAATCAAACTCCGGGCGTGGAAGGCAGTGGCGAGGGCGCCGCGATTACCGGTAACCAACTTCCCTTTACCGTGATCAAAGTCAAGATTCCTTACGAGGAAACGCAGAACGCGATTCATAACGCCAGAGCGATATTGATTGCGGTGGCGATTGTCACGGTGTTCGTGTCAATGATTGCTTTGTATATAATCATTCGATTACTCGTTGTGAGACCATTGAATCACCTGCGGGATGTGAGTGATCGCATTAGTCGGGGTGATCTCAAGCAGCGCGCGGATATTAATACGGACGACGAGTTTGAAGAATTGGGAACGTCGTTTAACCGCATGGTTCGTCACCTGACTGAAGCTCAACAAGCGCTGAAGCTGGTTAATGACAATCTAGATATCAAAGTTGATGAAATGGCTCAGTTGAATATGCAGTTGTATGACATGAATCGCATGAAGGATGAGTTCATGGCGAATATGAGCCATGAGTTACGAACGCCTCTCAACAGCATCATCGGTTTTTCTGAGATTCTGCAAGGCGTACAAAGCCTCGATGAGAAGCAGACTCGTTATGCGGAAAATATTCAGCGCAGTGGCCGGATTCTGCTGGAGATGATCAATGAGATATTGGACTTAGCAAAAATCGAAGCGGGTAAGTTGGAAGTGAAACCAATTGATATGCTGTTAGGTGCTGTGGTGACTGCACAATGTGATTTAGTACGTTCGTTGGTCGAAGAAAAGAATATTTCGCTCGAGGTGAAAGTTAAACTTAGTGACCGTCAAGTGACTCAAGACCAAGGCAAGATTCAGCAAATCTTAACGAACTTGCTATCCAATGCGATTAAGTTCACGCCCGAGGGTGGGCGAATTACCGTGACCGTTGCAGAGTCGCCGGTGGATGTGGATTTTTTTGATATCGAAGTCGTTGATACGGGGATTGGAATTGCTGAAGAAGATTGCGATACGATTTTCGAAAAATTTCGCCAAGGGAATATCGTCAGCGGCCAAGATAGTCTTACTCGAGAATATGCCGGTACGGGCTTGGGCTTGTCTATTGTCAAAGAACTCTGTCGTATACTTGGTGGCGAAGTGTCGGTGAAGAGTCAGTTAGGAATAGGTTCGACGTTCACGGTTTTGCTTCCCTATATGGCCACCGCTTTTGAAATTGAAAGAGGGTCAGAGATTAATCGTCGAGTGGACGAGGCGGCAAGGATTCAAAATATTGAAAATCTATCGCCTCAATCACAATCGGAGTTAGAACCTGAATCACAGGACGAGTAAACGCAGTTAGTAACATGGAGGAGCATCCTTTGGCACGAGTGGTTCATTTATTTACGGATGGTGGTTGTAGCGGAAACCCTGGCCCCGGCGGTTGGGCGTACATATTGCATGACTTAGCTTCGGGCAAGAAGCAGGAAGCGAGCGGTTACATGCCTGATACGACCAACAACCAGATGGAGTTGCAGGCAGTGATCGAAGGATTGAAGGTTTTGAAGGTTTCTTGTGAGGTCGAGTTGTTTACCGATAGCGTTTATGTTGGCAAGGGAATTCAGGAATGGATGCAGGGTTGGAAGAGTCGCGGTTGGAAACGGAAGGATAAAAATCGCTTAGTGCCAATCAAGAACCAAGAGTTTTGGATGGAGCTTGATGTATTATTAGCGGGGCACACATTGACTTACACTCGAGTCGCCGGACACAGCGGTCACGAAGAAAACGAACGTTGTGACCACCTCGCCGTTGCCGCCTATCAGAAATATCAATAGGTATAGTTGTTTGCCGATAAAAACGGTCTAGCTATCAACATTGGTTGGCGCGGGTTGTCACTAACCGACGTCGCCTACATCTAGCACTTTGCCATAACGGCGGAGGACTTGTTTGCGGAGGCGGATTAGGTCGAGGCTTTGCAGGCCGGGGTCGTGTTCGATAAGTGCGAGGGCATCCTCTCGTGCTTGCTCTAAAATCAATCGGTCACGATGGAGATCAGCAATGCGTAGTGGTGGTAGCCCATGTTGTTTTGTGCCGAATAAATCTCCGGGGCCACGCATCTTGAAATCTGCTTCAGCGAGTTCAAAGCCATCAAGAGTTTTGACGAATATTTCAAGCCGCTCCACAGCATCGGGGTTATTGGGACTGGCAAAAACACAAACATAACCCGGATGATGTCCTCGGCGAATCCTGCCTCGGAATTGATGCAATTGCGCGAGTCCAAACTGTTGAGCGTCTTCGATCGTCATGAGAGATGCGTTTGGGACGTTGACGCCGACTTCCACCACTGACGTAGCAACGATAACATCCAATTCGTGATCCGCAAATCGTTGCATTGTCTGGTTTTTTTCTATAGCGGGTAGTTGGCCATGCAACATTGCGATGCGAAAATCACTAAGCACGTCATTTTGTAGTTGCTGGTAAATTTTTTCAACGCTTTGCAGCTCCGCATTCGTTTCTTGATTGATGATCGCAGCAATGACAAACCCTTGGCGGCCTTCACGTAGTTTCTTGCGAAAGAAATCCCACCATGGCTCACGTTGTTGGGCGGTACCAAGGTATGTGTGAACGGGTTGTTGGTGATCGGGCCCGCTGCGGATTGTGGAAATGTCGAGATCTGCAAACAATCCCATGGCGATAGTTCGTGGGATTGGAGTGGCGGACATGACGAGGTAATGGGGGTCGAGCCCCGTTTTGCGGACGGCTAATCGTTGTCGGACTCCAAATTTATGCTGTTCGTCGATCACGACGAGTGCCAGTGATTTAAAATTCAGTTGATCGCTAGCTAGACTATGCGTTCCGATGAGCAGGTCAATTTCGCCTGTTTCGACGTCAGTCAAAACTTGTTTTCGCTTAGCCGCTTTCATCGATCCGGTCAGCAACGCAATCTTGACACGTGATTGTTCTAAGTCTCGGCTGAGTGTCTGAAAATGTTGCTGCGCTAAGATCTCAGTTGGTGCCATAAGTACGGCTTGATGTTGATGCGCGACACACAACAGCATTGCATATTCCGCCACGACGGTTTTTCCGCTGCCAACATCACCTTGTAGCAGTCTATTCATGGGACGACTTGAAGCCATGTCTTCAGTGATCTCTTGCACAACGTGTTGCTGTGCGGAGGTGAGTGTAAACGGGAATCGCGAAGTGATCCTTGCGTGGATGCGGGCATCAGTTTCAAGTTCGGGAGCTTTGCTAGTGGCGGCGAGTTGCCAGCGTCTGAGTGCTAGGGCGAGTTGTAATACAAGTAGTTCTTGATAGATGAAGCGAAAGCGACTCGCCTCCGCTTCCTCGAGCGATTGCGGGCAGTGAATATGTTGTACCGCAGTCGTTATCGAGGTAACTCCTTTTTTAGTCCGGAGGGATTCCGGTAGCACTTCTTCTAGTTGATCTGCGTAGTGTTCTACGGCCAGTCGGATAATACGTTGCATCGTAGCTTGCGTGAGTCCCTGAGTCAGCGGATAAACTGGAAGTACTTCGCCACCGGTGGCTTGTTCGTCTTGTTCGAGTAAGACAATGCGGGGGTGTGTCATTTCCCATTTTTTACCCGTCTTTTTGGGTTTGGCTTTACCTGAAAGTAGTACGGAGTCGTGGACTTGATACTTTTTCTTGAGGTAGGGCATACCGAACCATGTTGCCGTGAGAAGTGTTTCACCACATTCAAGCGTGATGGTTAAAATTGATTTTCCAAAACGAGTACGCCCTCCACGAATCTCAGTAATTGTTCCTTGGACAGAGACCTCGGTTTCTTCTCGCTGGAGTGTGTCAAGCTCGACTCGGTTAGCGAAACATTGATAGTCTCGTGGAAAGAAGAAAAGTAGGTCACCGATAGTGTGTAAATGCAGTTTTGCCAGACGCGATGTCCACGCGTTTTGAAAACCAGGAAGCATGGTTACTGGGGACGTAATGCCCACGCTGGGTGGAATGTCAGTGCGTTCTGGATAGCTCATGTCGGATATTGTAACGAGTTGTGGGGGTTTTTGTGAAACCAGGATGTCACTGTCAGCGTAATTGTGAATATTGACCGTAACGTTGAGGTGTACCTGTGCATTGCGACAGCGTAACGAAAGGTAAATTGCGTCGGGTTTGCGCGATTTGTTCTGCTGGGTATATTCTCCCGTATGAATAGACGACATCTAGATGTTACGTGTCGCTATTGATTGGCCGATTTGGCCGTAATTGAAGCTCAGAAACATAACGAATGTGGGTAAACAAATGAACGTCCTGATAATTGGCAGTGGTGGTCGTGAGCACGCTTTGGCATGGAAAATTCTACAGAGCCCGCGAGTCGACACAGTGTTTGTGTCACCTGGAAATGCTGGTACGTATCAGGATGCGGTCAACGTAGATTTAGATCAAGATGATTTTGCAGCGATGGTTCGCTTTGCTGAGAAAAATGCGGTGGGCTTAACTGTCGTGGGGCCCGAAGCACCTTTGGCCGCAGGGATTGTCGATACATTTGAAGCGGCTGGTCAGAAAGTGTTTGGGCCTAATAAGACGGCAGCACGATTAGAAGCTTCAAAAGTATTTTGTAAACAGATTTTGAAAATGGCAGGTGTACCAACGGCGGACTACCGAGCATTTACGGATCCGGATTTAGCGATCGAGATGCTAGAGGAACGATTTGCAGGTGACGGTGAACGGCCATGTCATGTTGTAGTCAAAGCGGATGGTTTGGCAGCAGGCAAGGGCGTGACGGTTTGTCACACGAAGCAAGATGCGTTAGATGCGATCGAAGCAATAGGACGTGATCGAGTCTTTGGTGAAGCGGGTGCAGAATTCATTATTGAAGAACGGCTTGAAGGTGAAGAGGCGAGTATCTTAGCAATTACCGATGGCAAGACGATTGTTACGTTACCGGCAGCTCAAGATCATAAGCCCGCAGGCGATGGTGACACTGGACCTAATACAGGAGGCATGGGAGCCTATAGCCCGACGCCTGCTGTGTCGGATGAAGATGTGCGATGGGTCGAAGAAAATGTTTTGGTGCCAACGATTCATGCGCTTAAGAAAAATGGTACGCCGTTTAAAGGGGTGCTTTATGCTGGCCTGATGATCACCCCTACGGGAATCAAAGTATTGGAATATAATGTTCGCTTTGGTGACCCTGAATGCCAACCATTGTTGATGAGGTTGCAATCAGACGTAGTCGATATTCTCGAGGCTGTTGCTGACGGTGAGTTGGACAGAATTGAACCGCCCCAGTGGGATCCCCGGCCAGCTTGTTGTGTGGTGGTCGCAAGTCAGGGATATCCAGGAAGTTATAAGGCGGGTTATGAAATTCGCGGACTGGAAGCAGCGGACAGCGTTGAAGATGTTAAAGTCTTTCATGCGGGCACATCGCTGGGGCAGTTTGACAAGGATCGTATTGTGACTAGTGGCGGGCGAGTCGTAGGCGTTACCGCTCTTGGTAATACCGTGGCGGAGGCGAAAGCGAGTGCCTATGCCGCCGTTGAATGTATCGAGTGGAATGGATGTTGGTGTCGGAGCGATATCTCAGATAAAGCGCTTGCAAAACAGACAATTAAAGGTGGATTACACTCGCCTGAGTTGCCGATTGAAGATGATTAAGGTGTGAATTGAAAATAAGCGAAAAATTTGCCAAAAAATATTAAATTTCAGCCCACTAGGGTATTACATTTTTGACGTTAAGATTGATAAACTAAGAGAGTAAGAAGAAGTACAATATTAGTGTGTTGAGGTGTTAGTGCGCTTGGGAATTTAATGTTGTCATAACCTTCTAAAGCGAATTGCGGGCGACGCTCAAATTGTTTTGTATGATTGTGAAAAAAATCACAAAGTCACCTTTTTGACTTAAATGAGATTGAATGATAACGAAGGGAATGTTTGATTACTTAGTCACTCAAAGACGTTTGTGTGATATTTAAAAAGCTGTATTTTTTCATAATTAGCTGACAAGCTGTAACAAGGAATGTAGTACATCTCGTTATTTGAAAGGCAATGCAATTTGTTTTCAAATGACACAACAGTCACGACTAGTTTTATTAGGTTTTAAAAACGCCATAAGGCACCAGAATTCATGGCAGACCAAGATCCCTCGATCAAAGATATCCTCGCCCAGGCACGTAGTGCTGATGGCGGAGCTGGCGCAACTCCCGCTGCAGACGATACTCGTGACGCAGTTGAATCGGCTGAAACGGGAGAATTGCCAGCAGCGGAAAAGTCCGCTGCACCAGTCGGCGGTGAGAAGGTTAATCCATCATCGATGTCGGTGGCTGATATGCTGGCAGTCGCTCGCGGCGAAAGTGCCGCGACAGGCTCTGAAGATAATTCACCCGAAGAGTCTGGTGAAGCGGACGAGACGATTGCAGCCAACACAGGCGAAGCACCTGTTGCTAAGGTTGATCGGTCATCGATGTCCGTCGCAGATATGCTAGCATCCGCTCAAGACGATGGTGCTGCTCCGGCTCCCAAAGAGAAGTCGCCAGCCAAGGCAAAAACCGTTCCCAAAGCGACGCCGGCAGTTGCGGCAGAAGCAGATACCCCTGTAGGGCCACGTGAGACAGCGAGTGTATTAGCAGCGGCACGCACGGGCACTCAGCGTGGTCCACGAAGTTTCGGTGAGGCGGTCGAGGCAGATGAAACGCCAGCGAAGCCAGCCAAGCCAAAACTGGAAGTACCGCCGGCTCCACGTAAATCAGACTTCCTGCCACAGAAGCAAGAAAAAGCTGATGTTGTTGCTCCAGACCGTCGTGGGTTTTTCGCAATGACCACCAAAGTATTCCTCGGAACGCCTCTTGCCGTAGCTTTCACGTCAATGGGTTTGACCAGCTTGTTGTGGACGTTGGGGTTCACTCGCTTTATGTTCCCGAATGTACTGACTGAGCCCCCGACAAAATTCAAAGTTGGTTTTCCTGCTGGGTATTCTCCAGGGCAGGTTGAAGCAAAATATAAAGCGCAATTTGGTGTATGGGTCATTCGCTGGGAATATGAGGGCGAATCACAGATCTATGCGTTGAAGTCGGTTTGTACGCACCTAGGGTGCACGCCAAACTGGTTAGAAGGTGAACAGAAATTTAAATGCCCCTGCCACGGCAGTGGTTTTTATAAAAATGGAATGCACTTTGAAGGTCCAGCTCCTCGTCCATTAGAGCGATACGCGATACGCGTTGCTGATGACGGTCAGTTAGAGGTGGATAAGAGTCGTAAGTTTATGGAGGAAGTGGGACAGTGGACTGATCCCAATTCGTACGTAAGCGTTTAATCTGATTTTGGCAGAGGCTAACCATAGCTTCTGTGTTTTGATAGCAAGTTTTACATTAGGTTTTTGAGCAGATGCCTCCCATTGGTGAAATAATTCGGAACTCTCAAATTTGGAAGAGTATTTTTCGTCATCCAGCGCCGGTCGATCGTCGTAATCGAATCGTCGTAATGTTGACGAACTTCTTCTTGCACTTGCATCCCGTTTCGGCGAAGAAGCAGGGGATAGCATTGAGTTACACTTGGTGCATGGGAGGTGTTACGTTCTTTCTGTTCTTAGTGGAAACGGTTACTGGTGTTCTGTTGATGTTCTATTATCGCCCTACCATCGAATGGGCATATTCGGATATTCTGGTGCTACGAGATGTCACTTCTTTAGGGATTCTGCGCGAATTACATCGCTGGGGAGCCCACGCGATGGTGATCACGGTCTGGTTGCATATGTACCGAGTTTTTCTCACGGGTAGCTACAAGCCTCCGCGTGAATTTAATTGGGTATTAGGTGTTATTTTGTTGTTGCTCACTTTGTTGTTGTCGTTTACGGGATACCTGCTTCCATGGGATCAACTTGCGATTTGGGCGATTACGGTGGGATCAAACATGGCTCGAGCCGCCCCGTTTCTGGGCCACGAAGGTCCTGGGTCTCAATTATTGTCCGTCGGCGGTATTGATATGATCACAAACGCCTCGGATGCGCGTTTTGGATTGCTAGGTGCGCGCTTTGTTGGCGAAGAAACACTAAATCGATTTTATATTCTGCACTGCATCGCAATTCCCTTAGGGGCAGCTTTACTGCTAGCTATCCACTTTTGGCGGATTCGTAAAGATGGCGGTATTAGTAGCCCGATGTAGTGGCCTGCAGTACAGATAACCTTCAGTATTTATAAACAGTTAAACAGCCAGTAGATCATTTTAATAGTAAACAAGAAATAGGCGGCGAACAACAGCCATGCATGGTCACCTTACTTACGATGAATTCTTAGCGAGTATCAGTGGATTCCTCTGCAGTTACTATTTGGCAGTCGCTGTAATGAATGGTTTGTTTGCTGTTTATCAATGGAAAGTTAATGGTAATCAACGATTAGCCGTTGTTTGGTCTGTTGTTGGTTTGGTTTGTGTCATCATGGGCGGCATTGTCAGTAGTGGTGACGCCGGAATGATTTCCTATGTTTCGGTGCCGGATTCAATCAAAAATATGATTGACGCTGCAATGATGCCAGTGACCTATTCACTCGGTACTCTGGCAATCTTGTTTGCTCTATTTATTACTCGGGAATACTGGGTCAAGCCAAACATGGCATGGTTGGGGTTAAACCTAATGCTCATTTTTATGGGGCTCTCGATCGCCGACGTTGATTTCGCCGCGATTGTGATGAAACCTGATAACGTCCCGATTGTTGGTTTGATTTTCTTGCTCGCCTTTTTTACTTGGCTGGCAACTTACAAAGCAGTTGAAAACGATCGTCGCATTGCGCAAGGGGAATTGCCTCTGGAAGCCATTGATAACGAAAAAGTTCTCGTCTGGCCGGACTTAGTTTATACTGAGCTAATCTGCATGGTTGGTTTGACGGCATTTCTACTGCTGTGGGCAATTGTTCTACAAGCACCGCTAGAAGAACCTGCCAGTAGTGTGAAAACCCCGAACCCATCTAAAGCTCCCTGGTATTTTTTGGGCTTGCAGGAAATGTTGGTCTATTACGATCCGTGGATGGCAGGCGTGATGCTGCCAAATATGGTTGTTGCTGGCCTGATGGCGATTCCCTATATCGATTTCAACAAAAAGGGAAACGGCTATTACACGATAAATGAACGAAAATTTGCATACTTGACCTTCCAGTTCGGATTCTTAGTTCTGTGGATCACTTTGATTGTGATGGGGACCTTTTTACGCGGTCCCAACTGGAACTTCTTTGGGTTCTATGAAACATGGGATGCCCATAAGGTTCAGGCAATGAATAACGTCGACCTTTCGCAGTTGTTCTGGGTGGATTTGTTGCACCAGCCGTTGCCCAGACCTGACCCCGCCGATCCGTTTTTGATTAAAACGTTGATTATTTTTAAACGCGAGGTTATCGGGATTTTAGGGTTGATAGGCTACTTTGCGATTTTACCACCGTTATTGGCAATGAAAGAGAAACGATTGTTCCAGCCTCTATATAGAAGGATGGGGCTGATTAGATATATGGTTATGGCAAACCTCTTTTTATGGATGGCAACGCTTCCAATTAAGATGTTGGCCCGTTGGACTATGGATATGAAGTATTTCATTTCCATACCGGAGTATTTTATTAATTTTTAGATGTCAGCACTAATGGGCCTTTGTGGCCAAAGTGAAGATTAATAGGAATAAGACAAGGATCTGCCGCAATTGCGGAGACAAAGAAATGCCTGCAGGTGATCAAACAATTTGGGATCAAAAGAAGCTACATGTGGTGTTCGCCATCACGTCTGTAATTCTTCTAATATCCACGCTGTGGCTGTTCTGGAAGGATCACGCTCGCGAGTGGAAGCAATATCAAGCTGAGGCTCGAGAGATCGATATTCAGATAACAGAATGGCGACAATTAGAGATGCAAACGGACGGTGTTGTGGCGGCAATTGCTAAAGCCCAAGGGGAGTTGGACGCTGCCTTGGCAAGCACGACCGCCGGTAGCGAAAGTGTAGCGGCGATCATTGTCAAGGTAGAGTCTTTTTTGGCGAATAAGGCTAACAGTGAAGATTTAGCTGACGTGATCATCGTTATCGACGTGGAGGACATGAAGTCTGCCAGCGAAAATTGGAAATCCGCGTCGAAAGAATCGGCTGTTACGGCTCGTGCAGCGCTCACGGAGACCATTGATAATCAAATCGCGTTGATCAAAGCAAAAGAAGATGCTCGTCTTGTTAAAGTGAAGTTCCAGCGAGCGAACCGAGACCAAGCTGCTGCGGACGAAGGCCTAGCAGTTCGTGATGGAGATGAAACGGCAGAACGTGTAGCACATGAAGCTTTGCTAGAAATACTGAACAATCCAGCAAAAGGATTGAATGTTAAAGAAGTTGAGTACGAACGAGTTGCTAAGTTTCGTAAAGAGTTAAAAACATACAGTGGGGCATTCCAAGCGGTTGTTAAAGCAAAACAGAAATTGCTCGACGCAGCCAATTCCGAAAAAGTTCGCCTACAGGCTTCTATTGATGAACGTCATTCAGCTCTGTGGGAAGGAAAGTGGTTAGGCAAAAAATGGTTGGAATTGCCAATCCTTGATGCATTTAACAGTCCGTTGCAAATTGACAATTTATGGAGTGACGATTTAGAGCAAAGTGTTAATTTCCAGATGGTACGGCGCTTTGACCGCTGTACTACTTGTCATCAAATGATGGAAAAATCGGTTCCCGGTGCTGCCTTACAGCCAGCGTTTGTTGCACAGCGAACGATTGAAATTCGCTTGGAGATTCCGCCGGTAGCTACTGCGACCACAGATTCTGCAGCGGAAACAGGTGCCCCAGACACACCGACGGCCGAAGAATCCCAAGCAGACCGGCAAAAGGCGCTTGAAACAGTATTCGGTATGCGGTTCGCGCCGACCGGTTTGATCAATGATGATGACGTAACGGTTGCCTATGTAGCAACTCAGACACCTGCGAAGAACGCCACCGTTATTGAGCCCGACTATAATGATGTAACCTACACAGGTCAGCAAATTCTAGATGCGTTACTGCAATCATCTAGTCCTGCTAATCCAATCCAGAACACCATTCATGCTCGAGATACTCGTCCAGGACTTGAGATTGGTGACGTCATCGTAAGTATAGATGGCGATTTGGTGTATGACCCGGATTTAGTTGCGCATCGTTTACTTGTTGCTCAAGGTGAAATAGATAGCGTGGTGTTGGTGGTGCGTCGCGGACTACCTCAGCCCTTTAACAGTCATCCTCGCTTGGACTTGTTTGTTGGTTCATTGAGTCCACACAAGATACAAGAGTTTGGTTGTACCATTTGTCACGAAGGACAGGGGAGTGCAACCGATTTTAAGTGGGCATCGCATACGCCCAATGGTCCATTGGATAGATCTCGCTGGATGGATGAACACGGTTGGTTTGATAACCACCACTGGACATATCCTCAGCATCCGGCGCGCTTTATTGAAAGCACATGTTTGAAGTGTCATCACGATGTGACAGAGCTTGAACCAAGTGAACGATTTGCCGAAGCACCAGCCCCGAAAGTCGTTCGCGGTTATAACACCATTCGTAAGTTTGGTTGTTACGGGTGTCATGAAATCAATGGCTTTGAAGGATCTGACAAGCGAATCGGTCCAGACATGCGACTGGAGCCCAACTACTCAGCAGCTGCTTTGCAAATTAAAGCTGATGCGGGATTTGTAAAGCTCTCTGCCGCTGACCAACAGTTAGTAAACCGATTGGTATCTCACCCAGAAGATGATGCCGCACGACATGATTTACTGCAAGTGATTGAACAAGATGTTGATATGCTAGATGCTGTCGGTGAAAGCATTCTATCGGATGACTCACATGGCCGTATCGCGACTGTGCTTGCTGATGTTGACGCCCCGGGTTCCTTGCGAAAACCAGGTCCTAGTTTGCGATATGTTGGAGCCAAAAATAGCGCAGCGTTTCTTTATGATTGGATTGCCAATCCACAAAGTTTCCGCAGTAGCAGTCGGATGCCGCGTTTCTTTAATCTGCATAGTCACTTGCCTGCTGGTGTTGCCGACGAGGCCGCTGCCAAATTTGAACCCATTGAAGTTCTGGGAATGGTGCATTACTTAAAAAGTAATACTCAGTCGTTTGATTATTTGGCTTGGGATGAAGATGTAACGGCTGACGTAGATCGCGGTAAAATCGCTTTCCAACAACGAGGTTGCTTGGCATGCCACAGTCATCACGATGAAACGTTGGCAGGTATCGAAGCGTATCGAAATCCAGATGAATTTGTGCAGGGACCAGATCTGTCGGAGCTGGGAGCAAAATTTGCAGGTGTGGACGATGCTCAGAAATGGCTTTATAGCTGGATCAAGCAACCAACGAAGTATCACGCTCGAACCGTAATGCCTGATCTGTTTATCGATGTTGAAATTACTAAGGCTGAAGATGGTACGGAAACTAAAGTTGATCCCGCCTTGGATATCGTCGAATTCTTATTGTCGGATGTCGGAGCGTGGACGGTTGGTGAGAATACATTAACGGTTGCTAAATTAACAGCAAGTGAAACCTGGCAAGCAAATCTATCGGAGTTGGTTCAAAAGAATCTTGAGGATTCGTTCTACCAACAAGTAGCAGCGAAGTATGCCGTAAATGGAATTCCTGCAAATGCCTCCGGTGTTAAAGTGGCAGAGCGCGTGTTGCAACACGATGGCGCTGCAACGGGGTTGAATATCGACACGAAGTTGCGATACATCGGCCGCAAAGCACTTGCTAAGTACGGTTGTTATGGTTGCCATGACATCCCTGGGTTTGAAGATGCCAAATCAATCGGCGCTGGCTTAGCCGACTGGGGGCGTAAAGATCCATCTAAACTAGCATTCGAACACATTGCTCAATACCTTGAAGGACATCACGCTGCTGGACATGATGATCATTTGAGCCAGGTGGATCACGTCGCACCGACTAATGAAGATGCCGATGATAGTGGGCATGAACATGGCGACGTTGCAGCGGAGCGCGACATCATGCCAAGTCGTTATGACGCCGACATGCCAGAATTCTACCATGAACAAATGCATGCTCATAATCGGACCGGTTTCATTTATCAGAAGTTACGTGAGCCGCGTAGTTATGATTACCATAAAGCAGCAGGTAAAAAATATAGCGAACGCTTGCGCATGCCTCAGTTCCCACTGAGCACTGAAGATCGCGAAGCTATTATTACATTCGTGTTGGGTTTGGTGAGTGAACCGCCCCGTGAAAAGTACTTGTATCAACCGGATATCCGCACGAAAGCGTTGATCGATGGTAAGCAAGTACTCGATAAGTTCAACTGTGCAGGGTGCCATGTTTTAGCGCCTGAAGAATGGAATTTGACACTGTCTGAAACTGAATTGCAGACCGTTTTGGCGCAACATGTCGAAGTTGCTAAGGAATACCCATTCTTGCGGCCAGATGTGACAGCGCAGGAATTGGAGGAATCCACACAGCAGGACGTTCGAGGCAATATTACGGCGACGGTTAAGGGAATGCCCGCTGTCGGAAACGCTGGCCTAGCGTCCGCCAATGACGCTGAATTTGGTGATCCGATTGAGGATTATTTACAGGATCCATTTCGTCTCAACGGTGTAGGCGAATTGCAGTTCCAGTTGTGGGACTATGGAGTGCTCAACGGTGGAGTTGCTGCAGCGGGTTCGAACTTGTCACGGATTGCCCCAGCGACTGTTTCTCAACGTACATCCGCCAACGGTGGCGTTTTAGCCAGATACTTGTTGCCGTTCGTTACACAGCAAGAACGCCTCGTAAATCCTGAAGCCAAGGGTGCCGAAAGTTGGGCCTGGGTGCCACCACCACTCGTGGGGCAGGGCACTAAGGTGCAGAACCAATGGTTCCATGATTTCTTACTAGAACCATACCGGATTCGACCAGCGGTTGTATTGCGAATGCCAAAGTTCAATATGTCCAGTGCTGAAGCGACCAAGATTGTCAATTACTTCGCTGCTCGGGACAATGCAAATTACCCGTATGAATTTGACCCGCGGGTTAACGGTGATCATTTGGCTGAGGCCGCCGCGGCTTACCAAACTAAAAATGGTGGTGATAGTGACCGTTTGGCAGATGCGATGCAGATCGTCGTCAGTCAAGATTATTGTGTCAAGTGTCATGCGATGGGTGATTTTGTGCCGGAAGGTTCGCCGCGCGGATTGGCACCTAATTTAGGTATGGTGCACAAACGTTTACGCGCGGGATACGTCCAACGCTGGATAGCGCGACCTAGTGGCATATTACCCTATACGGCCATGCCGCAAATCGTGCCTTACGATGAGGCCAAACCGCATTTAGGAGCCGAACAAACACAGAAGTTATTCCACGGTACGAGCCCCGAAACAGTCGATGTTTTGGTCGATTTATTGATGAACTTTGATGTTTACGCGAAATCACGTGCATCTGTTGCGGGGTTAGTGGCGGAGGCTAAAAAGGCAAAGGAAGCAGAAGCGGCTGCCAAGGCGGCAGCGGAAGCACCTAAAGAGGCGGAGGCAGTGCCGGAAAAACTACCAGAAACAGAGTCAAATCAAACCGAGGGACTCTAGTAAGCGTATTATTAATAGAGCGTTGTTTTAACCAACGATACTTTAACAAACAAAAACAAATCAATTCACGAAAGTGAAAATTGCAACTCGGGATGAGTTGTAGATAAATCCTCTACTGAGAACTAACGATTAGGAATTCAGTGGGAAAAGGGAGAATGAAGATGAGAGCAACAAGAATAAGTGTCCTAGCGACTGTCGTTTTGATAATCGGTTCAGCCGTAGGGTCAAATAGCTTATCAGCTCAAGGTTGGGGAAACATCAAGGTGCGTTTCGTCTATGGAGGAGACTACCAAGGTGCACCTAAGATCCAAGTCAACAAAGACGCAGCGTTTTGCGGTAAGTTTGGATTGGTTGATGAAACCTTGGTCGTGAATCCTGAAAATAAAGGTATTGCCAACGTCATCGTGTTTTACCGTGACCAAGTGCCGGCAAAAATTCATCCGTCGTATAACGAGTTGATCGATAAACCAATTTTGATTGATAATTCAAAATGTCGTTTTGAACCGCATGTGTCTGCGATTTGGCACAAACGCAAAATTGCCCTGAAGAATGGTGATACGGTGGGACACAATGTGAAAGTTGATACGTTCTTTAATAAAGGCATTAACCCGATTCTTCCCTCCGGCGCGACACTCTTTCATTCGTTCACAATGGAAGAACGGTTGCCTTCAAAGATTAGTTGTAGCATCCACCCTTGGATGTCGGGGTGGATGGTTGTTCGTGACAACCCGTATATCGGCGTCAGTAACAAAGACGGTGCAGTTGAGATTAAGAACGTTCCAGCGGGCGAATTTGAATTCCAGTTTTGGCAAGAAAAAGCGGGTTACATTCAACAGGTAACTCGTGATGGCACTGCCGTGGAATGGGTCCGTGGTCGAGTCAAGATTAAAATTGAAGATGGCAAGACAACGGACTTGGGTGACGTAGTGATTGGCGCAGATAAGTTCAAATAAGAGTGAAAAACATAGTTAATAGATTTGTGATGAAAAGCATGACCATGATTAGAACAGTTAAAGATGCCACAATCTTATCGCTGCTACTGCTCACGCTAGCGGTCGGTTGCACGCGTAGCGTACCCGATAGAATCAGTGGTGGTTCTACGGCTGATATCACTGTAGTCGCAGACGCATTCGTTGCAGATGCTGCCGGTGGAGCAGCAACTGCAACGCAGATACCTGAGCCTACGGGGTTCGGAACAATTACGGGAAAGATTACTGTTAAGGGTAGTGTGCCCGACAGTAAGTTCATTGCCTATAACGTCAACAAAGATACAAGTGTTTGTAGTGCTGAGCTAAATAAACGCGTTGTCGTCAATAACGGCGGCTTACAATGGGGCTTGCTGTACTATGACGGTCCGTTTGCCACGGGCGATCCTAAATGGGAGCACGCTGATTACTTAGCCGTTACTGGGGCTAATCTAAGTGGTGATCTGGCTTTCGATCAAAAGTCATGCATATTCTTGTCGCGTATTTATGCGATGCGAACGAATCAAGTATTAGAAATTAAGAACAGCGATACGGTGGGGCACAACGCAAACCTAGCTGGCCTAACATCGGCTAACATGCAAATTGGGCCGAATGCTTCGGTAACTTACAAACCGGTTTATCAAGAAAGCAAACCGTTTACTGTCGACTGTAAAGCACATCCGTGGATGTCATCGTACATCATCGTACGAGACGCTCCATTCTTTGCCGTAACCGGCGAAGATGGTTCCTTCCAAATAAGTAATGTTCCCACTGGCGTGGCTCTGCCATTTAAGTTTTGGCATGAAGTCTTACCGTCTGGCGCGTTTGAAATAACGATTAACGGAGCTAGTGAAAAATTGAGTCGCGGCAAGTTTAACTTAGATCCCCTAGAACCGGGCGAACAGCGAGAGTTAAACATTGAGATTGATGCAAGTTTATTTAATAACGCACTTTAATGGTAAACCAATAACACGCCTAGCGGTCCAGTAGAACACGATTCGCTGCACGAAAGTGTGGTTGCAAAAAGAATCACCTGCGGTAAAAGAAAGAATGATTGGATACAGAGAAATGAAACAGTTTCACAACAACCGACAACAGGAAGTACGGATTGCATCCATTGCTGTCTTGGTATGTTTGGTTTTGTTGACCGCCTGCAGTGACCCCGCTTATTTTCAGTTTAACGAAGCTTATGTGCAAGCTGTACAGTTGAAACCGGATGTTGCTAAGCCGCAAATGCGTAAACTGGAAAAACGTGATGTGGAATTGAGTGAAATGCAAAAAGAGAACATCAGTACTATCTTAGAAGGTGCTTTTGGAACTCCGGACCAACCCCGTATTCCGGGTGGAGTTGGATTAGGGGATTTTCTGAGCATGAGTAAATTACAACAAGCTGCAGGACCCGTGGAACGAGACGAAGCACATATTCCTCGAGGATTGTATCGTCAGCATTGTGCACATTGCCATGGAGTCACCGGTGATGGCCAAGGGCCAACAGCAGCATTCCTAAATCCCTATCCACGTGATTATCGAATGGGCCAATTTAAGTTCAAGATGACCGATTCCAATGGTACGTTTAAAAAACCATCGAAAGAAGATCTGAAGACAATTCTCTTAGAAGGTATTCCGGGTACGGCGATGCCCAGTTTCCGAGTTCTTGCCGGTACGGACATTAACCAGATGATCGACTACGTCATTTACTTGGCGATTCGCGGCGAAGTTGAACGTAGCTTGATCAATGCGGCTCTGGAACTAACGAGTGACGAACACCCTTTGTTAGTTGATTTTAACAACGGCGATAAAAAAGCGGACGATCTTGTCTTCGTTGGGGAGATGATCAGCAGTGTTGTTATTCAATGGGTTGGACCTAACAAGACCGGTAACGTTCAACGCACAATAGCCGCAGCGCCTGATAATTGGAATTCACCAGAGAGCGTGAAGATTGGCCGCACGTTGTTCTTTCAGGGTAAGGCCAACTGTTTTAGTTGTCATGGTCAGACGGCCATCGGTGACGGCCAAAAGAACTTGTACGACAATTGGACGTTGGAATTACTAGGTCTCGATCCTAGTTCCAGTGACGCAGCCACAGGTGGTGAAGCGGACGTGGCAGATATTAGCCTAGAAAGTCAATTGTATTTTTATAACGAACATTTATCAGGCATCGGGGCTTTGAAACCTCGAGCAATCTCGCCGCGCAATTTGCGATTAGGAAACTTTCGTGGCGGTCGTCGTCCGATCGATATTTACCAACGCATTACATCGGGAATTCAAGGCACACCGATGCCAGGTAATACTAAGTTGACAGAAGCAGAAACTTGGGGTTTGGTAGCCTATGTGTTGAGTTTGCCGTATGAGGCATCGAGTCGACCACAATCAGCCCCGGCATTTCAGCGAGATCGTAATTAGTGTCGAGTTATCGTAAAACATTTTTAAGTAATTCAACGTAATTTATTTTTTGGGAGAAGCACGGTGGGACGTTTTTGGAGCCTACTATTCCTGTCAGTACCAATTCTTGGTGTCGCGGTATTCGTATTTGCCGTTGTACCGGGTGGCATTTTTGCTAACCATTGGTTACCTGAGGATATTAGCCAGCACGGAGCAGTAATTGATAACTTGTTCATGTTTATCCTGTATTTAACGGGAGTCGTATTTGTAGCCACTTCGTTTTTGTTGTTTTGGTTCATGTGGAAATATGATGCCGATAAGAATACAGAGCCGGTCAAGTATCTACATGGATCGCATACACTGGAAATCATTTGGTCAATCATACCGGCGGCAACATTATTGTTCATCGCGATTTTTCAGATGGATGCATGGGCAGATGCTCGCATGAAATATCCAACTGACAAAGCGACTGGTTTCAAAAAACCACCATTGCTTTTAGTCACGGGGCGTCAATTTGAATGGCGAATGCAATATGCCGGTGCGGACAAAGTTATAGGAACGCCGGATGATATTCATCTGGTGAATGACCTCCATATACCAGTCAATGAAGAAATCGTTATTCAGATCCAGACAGAAGATGTATTGCATAGTTTCTTTTTGCCGAATATGCGTATCAAACAGGATGTTGTGCCAGGCATGAGACAGCATATTTGGTTTGAAGCGAAAAATACTGGGACGTACGACATTGTCTGCGCGGAACTGTGTGGTTGGGGGCATTATAAAATGCGAGGTCGCTTGATTGTGCAGACTGAGGACGATTTTAAAGAATGGATGGCGAGCGCCATAGCCGAACAAAACAAAACTTCTCTTAATGCTAATGAGTAGCAATAGCAGGATATTAGACAAACGATGAATACAGCCACGGTAGATGACGGTCATGGACACGCAGGGACAATGTCTCTGAAATTGTTTATTTCGACCTATGTGTTTTCTAAAGACCACAAAATGATTGGCATGCAGTTTCTGTTCACGACACTGCTGTGGTTTATTGTTGGCGGTTTATTAGCGATGGGAATTCGTTGGCAGTTAGCATTTCCCTGGACCGACATGCCCATTATTGGTGGTCGTTTGTTTTCAGCGGAAGGCGGTCAGATTTCGCCTGAATTTTACACGACATTGTTTACCATGCATGCTACGGTGATGATCTTTTTTGTCATCATCCCAATCCTAGCAGGAGCTTTTGGCAACTTCTTGATTCCGTTGATGATCGGTGCGGATGACATGGCTTTTCCGACGCTCAATATGTTGAGCTATTGGTTCATGTGGCCTGCTTTTATCTGTATTGGCATTAGTTTTCTCACGCCACCATATGGAGCAGGCGGGGGGTGGACTTCTTACCCTCCGTTGTCCTCAGTGCTAACAGCGGCACCGGGTAGCGAAATGGCACAAACTTGGTGGCTCATTGGTGTCACGCTGGTGGGAATCGCTTCGATGCTGGGTTCAGTAAACTACCTGACTACGATCATTCAAATGCGTGCTCCAGGAATGACCATGTTCCGTTTGCCAATGACAATTTGGAGTATGTTTATCACAGCTATTTTGCAAGCTTTTGCTCTACCTGTATTAACGGCAGGTGGTGTCATGCAAGTACTCGATCGTCTCTTAGGAACAGGATTTTTCATTCCCGAAGGTTTGGTTGTTAATAACTCCGAGATGCTTTCTGGTGGTGGACAACCACTGCTGTGGCAGCACTTATTTTGGTTCTATTCTCATCCAGCGGTTTACATCATGATTTTGCCAGCGATGGGTATGGTCTCCGACATGCTGTCCTGTTTTGCGCGCAAACCAATCTTCGGCTACAAGCCTATGGTCTATGCAATTTCTGGGATTGCGGGGTTGGGATTTATCGTCTGGGGTCACCACATGTTCGTATCGGGTATGAACCCGATGCTGGGCATGACGTTCATGGTTTCGACGATGATGATTGCTTTGCCATCTGCGGTAAAAGTCTTTAATTGGCTTGGTACAATTTGGGCGGGGAAGATTCAGTTCACCACTCCGATGTTATTCTCGTTGTCATTTATATCGATGTTTATCATTGGTGGTTTGTCGGGGATTTTCATGGCTGCAACACCGGTTGATATTTTCATACACGACACCTATTACATCGTAGCGCACTTCCATTATGTGTTGTTCTGCGGTACAGCAATGGCCGTATTTGGAGCGATCTATTTTTGGTTTCCCAAAATGTTTGGCCGTAGTATGAATGAAACCGCTGGCAAGTGGCACTTCTTCTTGACCTTCGTGTTCATGAACGGAACGTTTTACTTAATGCATATTTTGGGGGCGGTTGGTTTCCCACGACGTTTGGCGGACCCCTATCATTACGAGACATTCAAACAGTTGTTGCCGATGAACCGATTTATTACTTGGTGTGCCTTTGGGATGTTTTTGAGCCAAGCGTTTTTTGCCATCAACTTCTTCTATAGTATTTTTAAGGGACCACGTGTCGGACGTAATCCATGGCGTGCTAATGGATTGGAATGGTTTTGCCCGAGTCCGCCTGTGGCACACGGCAACTTTGATAAACAGCCAATAGTGTATCGTGGACCCTACGAATATGGTTCACCGGAAGTAGATGAAGATTATTATCCACAGACGCAACCACCACCGGAGGGTGTTTCAGTGGGGAATGCTGCAGAGAGTGGCGGCGATCATTAATTGACGAACAAAACAACAAATAAGAAAACGAACGAATTAAAAAATTACACTAGGACTGGTTGTTCCATAGTTAACATAATATGGCACTGCTAAAAGGTAAGTGAAAAAGCATGATGAGTTTGTCCGCCACAAATGGGCGAATGAATCGATGGTCGCGACGACTGGCTTTGTTACTTGCTGTCCTAACCTTTCCCCTTATCTGGGTGGGTGGTCTTGTGACCACGACAGATGCGGGGATGGCTGTTCCAGATTGGCCGAATACATATGGATATAATATGTTTTTGTATCCGTGGAAAAGCTGGTTGCTAGGACCTTGGGACCTGTTCATTGAACATGGTCACCGGTTGCTAGGAGCATTAGTTGGAATGGTTACGATAGCATTGATGGTCGTCGTCCTGAAAACGGACGCACGGTCTTGGATGCGAAAATTAGTTATTGTGGCACTAGTTGCCGTGATCGCTCAAGGAATTTTGGGTGGAGTCCGAGTACGACTTAACGACGTTACTTTGGCGATGATTCACGGATGTACGGGGCCAGCCTTTTTGGTTTTA
>JABJJO010000011.1 GCA_018660825.1 Planctomycetaceae bacterium
ATATCGAAGTGCACCGCAATGACCAGATTACCGCGGACGAGGTGCAAGCCAAACAACCCTCGCACATCATTATCTCGCCAGGCCCCTGCACCCCTAATGAAGCCGGCCAAAGCATGAATATCATCGAGCAATTGATGGGAGCGATTCCTATCTTAGGCGTTTGTCTTGGTCATCAATCCATTGGTCAAGTCACAGGAGCTACGATTGTCCGAGCTAAACAACTCATGCATGGCAAGACCGACGAAATCAATCATGACGACCAAGGAATTTTTGCTGGGCTACCCAATCCCTTTATCGCAACTCGGTATCATAGTCTCGTCATCGAACCCGCTACACTAAGCGACGATTTCCAAGTGAGTGCCTGGACGTTTGCGCCTGATGGTTCACGCGAAATCATGGCAATTCGACATAACTCCATGCCTCTATTCGGTTGGCAGTTTCACCCTGAAAGCTTCTTGTCAGATGTCGGTCCTGAGATACTAAAACGCTTCATCCACACGTCTGTGTAATCACAAAGCGAAAGCAACTCAATGTCAGCCTTGCCGAACACGCGTGCTACGTTAAACATGATAAGTGTTTCCCAAGCATGGCAGGAAATATCTCAGCGAATTCCCCAACCCACTCGCTCCACTTGCACACTCACAAAAGCGCTCGGTCGATTCACCGCGGCTGATATACAAAGTGACCTTGATTCGCCGCCGTTTGATAAATCACTAGTGGATGGGTTTGCTATCCTCATCGATGACCTCCAGTCTAGCCAATCCCTTTTAATCAACGAAACTGTTCATGCTGGTCAAACGCCAACTCAGCCTGTTAAGACTGGTACAGCAACACAAATAATGACCGGCGCGCCGATTCCTGAAGGTACCGAAGCAGTTGTCATGATCGAAGATTGCACGGTGGATTTGGCAGCCCACACTGTCGCGATACAAAACATGACCGTCACGTTGGGCAGTCATATTATGCGGCAAGGGAAATCATTGAGTTGCGGTGATGTGGTGATTCCTGCCGGTTCTAAAATCCGCCCGGTCGAAATTGGCCTGTTGGCAGAAGTCGGTTGTGCTGAAGTACCCGTGGCGACACAACCGAATGTCGCCATCATTTGCACCGGGGATGAATTAGTTGATGTTGACCAACATCCCCAAGCTGGACAAATCCGCAACAGTAACGAGGCTTTGCTAATTTCACTCGTTACAGCAAGCGGCGGCAATGCCATTCCACTGGGAATCGGCCGAGACAATGAGATGGAATTGTCCGACAAAATTCAACAGGGACTTCAGCATGACGTGTTACTACTCTCAGGCGGCGTGTCGATGGGTGAGAAAGACCTCGTTCCCGCACTACTGCATCAAGCGCATGTGCAGGAAGTTTTTCATAAAGTACAACTCAAGCCGGGGAAACCGCTGTGGTTTGGGCAAGCCGAGGGCAGACAACAACGAACGCTCGTCTTCGGATTGCCGGGCAACCCTGTCAGCAGCCTAGTTTGCTACATCCTATTCGTGGCGCCTCTGATCAGGGCCTATCAACAAGGAACTAGAGGAATCGACATCCAACCAGATTCCTGTGCAGAATTAACCGCTCCCTATACACTACGTGGGCACCGCCCCACTTATCATCCTGGGCGGTTGGATTGGATTTCGGGTAAATGGTCTGTCACACCATTACCATGGAGCGGTTCAGCCGACCAACAAGCTCTCGCCCAAGCAAACTGTCTGGCCTTTTTCCAACCCCCACAACGTGAGTATGATATAGGACAACAAATATCTGTCCTGCCATTTCTTTGGTAAATATCAACACCTATCACTTGCAATACATTTCAACAAGGAATCCTATCTCGAATGAGTAGGCCCTCACAATTGTCGCGACGGATGACATTTGGATTGTCACTGTTCGGTGGATGCTTATTATGGACCGCCTTTCCTCCAATTAATTGGAGCTTCATGGCTTGGTTTGCACCGATGTTGTGGATGCCACTACTAACGGCCGATAGATTTGTTTCCAGTAAGTCACCCAAACGTTTAAAACGCATACTGGGAAATTCCTACACGCATATGTGGCTAGCCCACGTCGTCTACTGGATGCTCATGTTACAGGGACTGCGACTGGCTCATTGGACAACGCACTTTGGCTGGCTGGCAATCGGGCTATATCTCGGAATTTACCTACCCTGCTTTGTTTTTGTGGGTCGCTGCTGTGTACACCGCCTTCGCCTGCCAGTAACGCTCGCCGCAGCGATTAGCTGGATAACATTTGAATGGTTACGAGGATATATTATTTCAGGATTTTCCATGGCGTGCCTGTCCCATACACAAACCGATCATCTGCTGTTAATCCAAATTGCCGACCTCGGTGGAAATCAAATCATCTCGCTGCTGATCATGTTAGTTGCGGGCAGTCTCTATTCCATTGTTGTGGCGGCACAAAATTGGTCGAATCACACATCGGTAAAAAAAACTATCCTCGTGCATGCGGCGTCGATCCTGTTGATGTTGGCGCTGACGCTAACATATGGCTATCAGCAACTCGGTCGAACGTACTCGGATATGTCAAAACAGACGACCGTAGGATTGATCCAAGGTTCCATCGACACTCAGTTCGAATTAACGCCGGAGCAATATTCCGAGGAAAACAAACGCCAACAACAAAGTTATATTCAACAATCAAACTTGGCTCGCCAAGCAAACGAAAACTTATCACTCCTCGTTTGGCCGGAGTCGATGTATCCGTTTGGGCCAACGTACGTTACTAACCCACAACCAGAATCAACAATTTACAAACCACGGCATCAAAATTATGCAGACATCGACGACGCCACTTTCCGTCAACATGTTGCAATTGTTCAGGATAATCTTCGTCGCTCAAATCAGAATCTGCTTTCACTACTTAATGGTAACTCCACTGAGTCATCAAACAACAGCATACACTTGATTGCCGGAACCGACATTCACGACCTGAGTGTTGTGGATACACCAACCTACAATTCAGCAATTTTATTCAGCCCCAAGGGCACGGTACGCGATATCTATCGTAAGCGTCATCTCGTGATGTTCGGCGAGTACATTCCACTTGGAAACCAATTCCCCTGGCTTTATGATCTGCTGCCGATCGGACCCGGATTGGCGGCTGGCGACGGTGTGTTAAATTTCGAAATTGAGGGTGTCGTTTTTGTTCCCAACATTTGTTTTGAAAGCACGGTTCCTCATCTTGTCCGTAATATGATGCAACAATCCAACACTCAAGGACAGCGCGGCGATGTCATGCTAAACCTCACCAATGATGGCTGGTTTTGGGGTTCGGCAATGCTAGATATCCACTTGCGATGCAATGTCATGCGAGCCGTTGAAATGCGTCGACCCAACTTGGTCGCCGCCAATACGGGTATCTCCGCGTGGATCACCCCGACTGGAAAAATCGTACAGCAAGAAGCCAAACGTAAAGATGGGTTTGTGATTGCTCAAGTTGGTACAGCAACCTATGACAGCGTCTATATGCGATTTGGCGATATTCTGTCAATCGTTGCAGCAACTCTTGCTGGCGTGGCAGTGCTACGTAGCTTCGAATCTGTTTCACCAAATATTAAAAACTGACGATTCATATCCAATAATCTTCAGTTATAGACATTCTCAATTCAAAAATGCAAAAAAACATATCCGCTTAGCACCTAATGATAGATATAATGAGTCAAGTGTCCCATTTTACCATTTTTTGCTTAACATTCGCAAAAAGTGGTACTTATGTTGATTACAAAGGGCCTCAACGTCCGAAAAAATAAGAAGTAGCGATTATCCCAATCGTATACGTAACGTAGATTTTTAGTGATTACGGTTTACAATTGGGATAGAATTCAAGGTTGTAACAACGTCTACTTAATTTCCTTGAATAACTATCCCATAAATCAACCAGAATAGGAATTGTTAGTGTCATGACACTGATAGGCAAAATATTCACAATATTGATTTTCATCATGAGTCTCCTTTTCTTAGGATTCTCAATCAACGTTTACCAAACACACGTGGACCTACAAGCTGCGGCCAAAACTGCAGAAAGTACGACCCAAAGTTTAAAGACTCAGATCGGTGTATTGGAAACGGAAAAAGCCACTGTCGAAGACAGTCTCAAACGTGAGCAAGTTGCGCGTGCTTATGCACTCGCAGCTCTGGAAACTCAAGTGACCGCAATCGAATCTGATCTCGCACAAAAAGAGGATATCGTCAAATCGACCGAAGCTCGAGCAAACGATCTCGCAGACGCTCTTCGTATCGCCGAAGAAACAAAAGCCCAGCTCACGACTGAAGTCGGTCAACTAAGAAAAGATATTAACGATTCGCAACTACGCACTGACACTTTCTTCGCTCAAATCCTGACCTTGAACGACGAAGTGAATCATCTCAACAGCTTGAAATCTCAAGCCATTGAACGTGAATCACAACTACGCAATCAAGTTGGCCGGTTAGCGAATGTTGTCCGCCGTAATGGCTTGGACGAATTCTCTGACACGGCAGACAAACCCCCAGCGCTCGATGGCCGAGTGATCGCCGTGCGGTCTGACTTGCTGCAGATATCATTGGGCCAAGACGATGGACTCCGCATTGGACATTACTTAGATGTTTATCGAGGAGCTGTTTATTTAGGTCGAGTAAAGATTCGCGAAACACAACCAAGTTCTGCGGTCTGCGAAATCATGCCTAAGTTTCTTAAGGGTCAGATTCGCAAAGACGACAATGTTGTCACGAACTTAAACTAAGCTCTGACGAACATCGTACCGAGCATATTAGGAAAACAATTATGGCTAAGAATAAAGTACGACTGAATGTTTATACGATGATGCTAGTATTGTCTTTTATGGCAGTCACCGCATCAACCGTTCTGCTCTGGTTAGAATGGGAAAAGTGGCAAGCGTAAGTCTAGTGCGCATACTAGACCAGCTCCTTCCCCCGTCTTCTCAAGCTATTTCTTAACGCCGACGGCCACCGCCGCGAGCACCCCGACCACGAACACTGCCGGCATTTCGGTCAGCCAACAGACGCACTTCATATTGCTGCCGGATGGGCTTACACCATCCCAAATCATCATGGCAAGCGAAATAGTCAACTTCGATGATAATCGGTGAATCTGCCAAACGGGTGGCAGGCAGAATTGACGCATCCCACTCTAGACCAACTAAGAATTCCCGCGGATCACCATCCGCCTCTATTTTGATTTCAGGGCCTCGCCCTGCACTTGGCCCCATCGTAATTCCAACTGGACATTGCACTCGAAATTGAATTGGAGCAGCAAGATTATTCCAATGCACGTGCAGTAGAGGGTCGAGGTGAAAACCTAAATATGCCATCCCCAAACCTTCATCCATAAATGACTCATCAACTTCGGCTCGCAATTTTACATAATACGGTTCGTCACTTTCTAGCGGTTTAACTTGGACCGCACGCATAACGGAGCTTATTTGCATTCGCGGCACGACTCCTGTGGCCGTAGATCGTTGAGGCGCTGTTGATTTCATTTTAAGATCCGCGACGACTGTGGCAGGTGTAACTTTACCGACTAGGCTTTCAAGATCCGCCCGCAGGATTGTCGCATTACTCCAACCTCGCGCTCGAATGATCTTACCCGCTGGGTTAATAATGAATTCGCTGTTAGGCGCACCGCCAAGCGCGGCTTTGAGCTCGTTGTTCATGTTGTCACAAATCCATTCAATACCAGACCCTAACGTTCGTTTTGCTTCTTGGACGTGCAGCAAACGCTCTGCGAGAGTAAAAGGCTGAATGTAACCGTTGCTTTCGGGGTGAGCTAATGCTTTATATATGTAATAAAATTTGACTCCCCGAGGAGCGTAATCAATTGCGACTGTTTCCAAACTGGGAACATTTCGAAGAAACGGAGGTCACGTCAAACACCCAAAAACCAAAACTGTGTAACTACCCCGTAACGACGCGGTCGATAATGGCTTGCCCAGTGCATCACACACGTTGACTGTTGGTAGTGTCGTATTCAACAACCGCGTGACTTGACTGAACTGTGCGCCACTTGTCCGTCCACCTAATTGAGCAAGTAGCGGCGTACTATCTATTACTAATAAAACCCAGAACAGTGACAGAACCATGAGTGAGGAACGCTGTCGGATGAACACAGATGATACCTTTGGGATTGGGATGCTTAAAATAGTTCTTTACAATGATGCCCTAATAATATAAGAACCCTTTTGCAGGTCAATTGTTTCGCAAACATTTTGGTCGCTTCATTATGAAAAACCTATTGATAGGCGAATTATATGGAGAGCCTTGCCTCTTAGTTTCCCGCCGAAGTTGTCTGGTATTAATTCGTATTAATTTGTGGTTGGATTTGCTCGAAACTGTAAAAATGATGTTCAGAGGTGGTCTTTTTTCGGCCTATATTGAAACACGTGGACACAGCCAATTCCCGACGTTAATACATCCTTGGGGGTGATTGTTTTGAGAGCTAATTTTTGCTATATTAGGGGGTATACTAAACAACGATATGGAACATCCTAGAGTGTCGTTATAGACTATTTTTCTAGTGTTTTACGTACCTTCTCTTCTCACACTACATCGGTCTCCGGTGAAAGGACACTAGCTTGTCTAGCGACTCAGATTCCCCAGAAAACCCCTCTTCAGACGCCGAACAATCGATGCTTGGCAAGCTAGTCGATTTACCTATTGAAGACGAGTTGAAGAACAGTTATTTGACCTATGCAATGAGTGTCATTGTCTCGCGTGCGTTGCCTGATGTTCGTGACGGGTTGAAGCCGTCTCAACGACGTATTCTAGTCGCAATGAATGATCTAAATTTAACGCCCGGTGCTCACCGCGTTAAATGTGCCAAGATTGCCGGTGACACCAGCGGTAATTATCACCCACATGGAGAAGGCGTCATTTATCCCACGCTTGTGCGTATGGCTCAGGAATGGAACATGCGCCACGTGTTGGTCGACAAGCAAGGGAACTTTGGATCCATCGCTGGTCTGCCTGCCGCAGCGATGCGATATACCGAAGCACGTATGTCAGCCACGGCTGGGCTGATGCTCGAAGATCTCAAGCTGGACACAGTTGACTTTGTGCCAACCTACGACGAAACGCGAACTGAACCAACTGTGTTGCCCGCCAAGTTTCCGAACCTACTCGTCAACGGCACCAACGGAATCGCCGTTGGGATGTCAACTTCCATTCCCCCACACAATCTCGTTGAAGTCTGTGATGCCATTGTCCAATTATTAGATACGCCTGAAACAACTATCCGTGAGTTAATTGATATCATCACGGGACCTGACTTTCCAACTGGTGGAACCATCTGCGGTCGCTCGGGCATCCTCAAAGGCTATACCACAGGGCGTGGTACAGTCATTGTGCGAGCCAAGGCAACGATCAAAGAACTCGACCGTGGACGATCGCAGATTATCATCAACGAAATACCATATCAGCAATCTCGAGACCGAGTCGTTGAAAAAATCGCAGGGCTAGTCAACGAAGGGCGTGTTAAGGGGATTTCTGGAATCCGCGACGAATCTGATCTCCAGGAACCCGTACGGATCGTGATAGACATCAAACGGGACAACAATCCTGATGTCGTTTTGAATCTGCTGTACAAATATTCTAACCTGCAAGAAACAATTTCGATTATTTTGTTGGCCTTAGTCGACGGTAAACCCCGCTTGCTAAACCTCAAGGAAATGCTCGAAGAATTCATTCGGCACCGCGTCGAAGTAATACGTCGCCGAACGCAATTCTTGCTCGTTCGCGCACGACGACGTAAACATGTCGTCGAAGGTCAATTGCTAGCACTCGCTGATATTGATGAAATCATTAAAATCATTCGCGAATCCAGCACCCATGCCGAAGCTAAAAGCCGCTTAATGGGATTCGCTTGCCCCGCCCCGATGCTCAAGCGAGTCCTCGGTGACGATGGGTTTAAACAATTCCAAGAAGAACGAGGGGCTGAAGAGAGTTATAACCTTTCCGCCGTGCAAGCCGATGCGATTCTACGGATGACATTGGGGCAATTGGTAAACCTCGAACAAACAAAGCTATCCGACGAACATGCGAAACTCTTAACGGAAATCAGCGGCTATCTTGAGATCCTAGATGATCGTCAAAACATCCTCGATATTATCCGCGAAGATCTTATCGCAATCCGTGAAAAACATGGCGATGACCGACGCACTGAGATTTCAAATATCGAACTCGGTAATGTCAATATGGATGACCTGATTACCGAAGAAACAATGGTCGTTTCCATTAGTCACCGTGGATATATCAAGCGTTGTGCGTCGAGCACCTATAAGGCTCAGCGTCGAGGCGGCAAGGGCATGAAAGGTGCCACCGTCGAAGAAGAAGATCCAATCGAACATTTGTTCATTGCCAGCACCCACGCTTATTTGCTGTTCTTCACCACACGCGGAAAAGTCTATTGGCAGAAGGTCTACGATATCCCGGAACTCAGTCGAACGAGTAAAGGCCGAGCTGTCATCAATCTGTTGCGGCTTGAAGAAGGCGAACAGATTCTGGATTGTATTCCAGTGCGAGACTTCGACGTCGATGGTCACTTTCTAACAATGGCAACGCGACAGGGACTTATCAAAAAAACCGACCTATCCGCATACAGCCGGCCCAAAAAAGGTGGCATCATTGCCATTAAGCTCCGTGATGACGATGAACTCGTCGACGTCGCCATCGTCAAACCTGGTGATGAAATTATTCTCTCAACGGCGCTGGGAATGGCAATTCGATTTTCGCAAACTGATGCCCGCCCAATGGGTCGCAACACATCAGGCGTCAAAGGAATTAATTTAAGTACAGACGATAGTGTCGCTGGAATGGTGGTAGCCGATCCCGCCGCCCAGTTGTTAACCATCTGCGAAAACGGCTACGGTAAACGAACACCTTTCGGACCAAATCGCGATCAAGCCAGCGGTGATGAAGCGTCCAGTAAAATCTACCGCACGCAGAAACGTGGCGGGAAAGGGCTACGAGATATTAAAGCCACGGATCGCAATGGAACTGTAGTTGATATTGTGCGAGTTGATGATGAAGACGAAGTCTTGATGATGACCAAAGGTGGCAAAATTCAGCGTATTCGAGCCAGTGATATTAGCATCGTAGGACGAAACACACAGGGTGTGAGGATCATGAAAACTGATGATGGTGATTCTCTTGCCGCCGTCGTACGAGTACCACCCGATGAGCTAGACGATGAATCCGATGCAACCACTGTAGACGATCCAAATACGCCTACACAGGCAAACACCGTCAACACGAGTGAAACAGATTCCGTTGACACAGTGGTCCGTGAAGACGTCGAGACCGTGGATGCGGATGACGCTGAAATCTCAGATGACGGAGCAGACACGGATGACTCCAGTGGTACGGATAACACAGCGGAATAATTAACACCTATTGTTCATGCCGGAGTAGGATGAGTCCCCAACACGAGCAGGAGATTGAGTGATGTCCAAATCCGCATTGATTACTGGGATTACCGGACAAGATGGTTCATATCTATCCAAACTGTTGCTCGAAAAAGGATATCAAGTGCACGGCATGCACCGCCGCACTAGCACCGATAGCCTCGAACGATTAGCGGACATTGCGGATCAGATTCATTTACACCACGGAGATCTGCTCGATGAATTATCGGTGTTACGGTTATTGGAAAAAACCGAGGCTACGGAAGTCTACAATCTAGCCGCACAAAGCTTTGTGCCTATTAGCTGGGAAGAACCAGTCCACACCGGAGACGTCACTGCCCTCGGTGTCACGCGACTACTCGAAGCGATTCGGCAGGTAAATCCGCAGATCAAAATGTACCAAGCCAGTAGCAGTGAAATGTTTGGCAAAGTGCAAGAAACACCGCAAACCGAAACAACTCCTTTCTGGCCACGCAGTCCCTACGGCGTTGCCAAGGTATATGGTTATTGGATCACCGTTAACTATCGCGAAAGCTATGACCTGTTTGCCTGTAACGGGATTCTGTTCAATCACGAATCGCCTCTGCGGGGAAAAGAATTCGTCACTCGGAAAATCACTGATGCCGTCGCACGCATTAAACTTGGCGTGCAAACTCAACTCGGCCTTGGCAATCTCGATGCCTATCGCGACTGGGGATTTGCGGGCGATTACGTAAATGCCATGTGGTTGATGCTACAACAAGAAACAGCCGATGACTATGTCATTTCCACCGGCGAGCAACACAGTGTTCGTGAATTCTGTGACATTGCCTTCGCCAGTGTTGGTCTAAAAACGGAAGACCATGTAGTCACCGATCCGCGGTTCTTCCGCCCCGCCGAAGTGAATACACTTCTCGGCGACTCTAGCAAAGCACAGTCCAAACTTGGCTGGCAACGAAAGGTCGACTTTCAGCAGTTAGTCACCATGATGGTCGAAGCAGATCTGCAACGCGTTGAACAAGAAATACAAACTCTGGGATAGCACAACACAAAGGACGAAAGATACCGTGCGCGCTATTATCACAGGAGGATTGGGATTCGTCGCTCAGCACCTCGCACAACACCTTTCCGATTGTGGCGATGACGTTCTGCTGACTCTGCGAACTGACGACTGTAATTGTCAATTTCCAACACTTCATTGGGATATCACGGCGCCAATGGATCCTCCGACTGTGCGGGCAGCAGAACAATTTAAGCCTGATACAATCTTTCATCTAGCAGCCATTAGCACTCGAGACATCTGTGGATCTTCAGAGCCTTCAGCAGCGGCGATGGCGGTGAATGTCCAAGGTACGCAGCATGTGATCGATCTATGTAAGTCATTATCAACAAAGCCTCTACTACTCTTTTCGAGCAGCATCTACGTTTATGGATCCCGTCGGCCCGTTGTTGAGAATGTCAATGAAAATATCTCTCCCGCGCCCGATAACGGCTATGGCGTGAGCAAGTTGCTTGCTGAACAATTATTGCGATCAAATGCGTCACACCTACAGTGGGTAATCGCTCGCAGTTTCCAACACAGCGGCCCAGGTCAAAGCGGTTCATTGTTAGTGCCCGACTGGATCAGTAAGTTGCAACACCGACCCAACAATATTACGGTTGGTAATCTCAATACTTGGATTGATATTAGTGACGTCCGAGACGTAGTGCGCGCTTATCGCCTTATTGCTCAACCTCAATTCAATAGCCAGACGTTTAATGTTGGCAGTGGGAAAGCCACCCGTAGTGGTGAAGTCATGGAAATTTTGCAGAACCTAATCGGTACGCGATGTGAGATCGAAGAATTACAACCCGGAACACATTATTTACCGATTGCAGATATTTCACACATTACCAGACAAACCAATTGGATTCCTACGATCTCAATTACTCAAATGCTGCGCGACTGCCTCGAGTAACCATTCACGATGGGTTATTTGTGTTAATGGGTGGTTATTAATTCGAAGTCCAGAAAGTTATAACTCCATGTGTGGACGCTTTACATTACGCTCATCACTGAATTTACTTGCCGAGCATTTTTTGTTCAGCGCATCACCGGATATTTCACTCCCCCCCAAATACAATATCGCACCAACGCAT
>JABJJO010000010.1 GCA_018660825.1 Planctomycetaceae bacterium
ACCAACTTTATCGCTAGCACGACTAATTCCGGCACCATCGTTTATCTGCCAACCACCAACGACACGTCGGCACCAACAATCACGATCACACAGTCGGCAACAGATACATCCTTGGCAATCACCGACACCCTCGACACAACCAGTGTCACTCTAAATCGCAACGAACGACTATTGGAAACATGGTCTTTCCTACTTACTAGCCCGACTGTAGCGACCTACACGTACACTAGTGGTGGTTTCTCGTCCGACCTCACGGTTTTAGCAACTACAATGGCGGGGCAGTTTAATGCAGAATCTTCCACTGAAAAAGATGAGTACCGAGTCCTGGCACACGCTAATGACCTTACGTTTGTCCGACTCGATTCATCCAATTTCACGGCGACCTATGACGTCATTCGACCATTTAATGATTCCGGAGTTAACACAAATACAGAGACCGTGGCTTACACGCTTGTCGGAGAACCACTTTTTGGTGAGCAATGGGAAACTAAATTGATTCTAGGTGACGGTGCCGAGTCAACAGTGACCAAGGATCACATAGTCACTATTGCCGGTCGCCCAGCACTGGGCGCGGAATCTAATGCAGCAAACCTAGTACTTGCCACAACTATTCAGGGTCTGATCAACAACGACACTTCAACTCACTACAATGACTTAACTGCGACCAAGGTTGTTGATACCGCATCTAATAATACGACACTGTACCTCGTGCGGCGCAGTACCGATGCAAGCTTTGACCCAACAATTTCCGTCACTCCCGCTCCGATCCTTGGCGGGGCGACTCGGTTTGGCGAAATCGATACTATCTGGACGACTAAAATTGCGCTCGAAGCCGCGAAAAATACTGGTTTCAATGCTTCCCAACAGGTCGTGGAAGATGATGATACGTGGTCATTAAATGTTTCTGGAACACCAGTCACGGGCACCGTTCAGAGTGGCATAGACACGCTAACGCTTGCTGGCGTGGCTGCCAAAATCACGCCGGAAATAAACAACATTTCTGGCATTGCCACCGCATCTTGGATGTCTGGCACCGGAACAATCGATATAACCAGCGACTCCCATTTACCTGTAGCTATTACAGATGTTAATCAACTCCGAGCTGCCGGATATGATCACAACTCTGACGGCCCCCTCACCGCCTCTGATGACGCCAGATCCCATATAACGACCGGAACCTACGAACTCTCAACTCCCGGTACGCCAACGAATTACCATCCGGGTGACGTGTGGGCAGTGATTATTAATGGACAAGAAATAACAGCTCCCGGTCCGGGAGACGACTCACCTCGCACGCTACGTGGACTCGCAAACCTTCTCGCAGACAAAATAGAAACAACATTTAACAGTAAGTACTATGCCGGTGAACAAGCCATCACGGCAACATTGAGTGGACAAACTGGTGCCAAGATTCTATTGACTGTCCCAGTGAGTAGTGACACAACTAATTCCGATGCATTCACGACAGGCGTCGTGACCGTCGGTGGTGGTGAAGTAGAAGCATTATTTGATATTGACCATACCTCGCCGCTTAAGGGCCGAGTGCGTCATCCGTTGTATTACTACTCATCCTTCTTTGGCAACAGATATCGTGATTTCTATGAATACACTGCGACGGTCCAACTGCAGCTATATAAATGGAATGAAAGTTCGCTGCAATGGTCAGAAGTTCCCACATCAGAATGCGACATTCCAGCAGGTATCACGGGCACGGACCCCGGCAGTTCATCTGAGAGTGACCCATTCATTCAATGCAACTTTACATCAGAAGGTGAATACGCTGTCAAAGTCAATTCCTACATTGACTTTGCCGACAATAGCACCATTTACGGATACCCGAATGACTACTACACCGACCGTGAATATGGGGTTGCCTACAACCAGAGTTACGACTTAATCATTTCGATCCAACGGCACGGAGTCAATGCGAAGGCAATTGACTTGGACAATACCATCTTCACACTCACTGCCGGTGATGCCGCAGGACAAGTTGGGCAAATTGAATCCTACAACTCCGATCGCCAAGAATATCTAATCAAGCATCTTGATGCATCGGTTGCGGCAACCAACATTGGTGAATTTGCAATTTCATCAACTGCGTTTGACTTCTTCCAACAAGACGACGGTTCAAGCGATCCGCCCCCGACGGTTATCGATACCTACACCGCACGCCTCACCACTGAACCAACTGACGATGTCATTGTGGACGTATTAACAATACCAACCAGAACATTTAACGCCAGCGAAGTATTCAATGCCGCTGAGAACTTTGGGCAAAACGAACAGACACAAGTCACGGCCGCTACCGCACAAACCTTGATCAAACTCGAAGGTGTCGCCCAACTTGGCGAAACATGGTCCGTAACAGTTACGCCTACCGACATTGACAACGAGGAATGGATTCTGGGTACCCCAGTCACTGTCTCCCATACGGTCACCGACACCTCAATCAGTGCAATCACATCTGCCCTGCAAACAAGCCTAGAGAACACAACAGGAATCACCGCG
Organism: Planctomycetaceae bacterium; assembly: GCA_018660825.1. Lineage (GTDB taxonomy): Bacteria > Planctomycetota > Planctomycetia > Pirellulales > Pirellulaceae > UBA721. Next base: position 2,509 of record JABJJO010000010.1, read on the forward strand.
AACATTGTCGCCGACACAGTTGACACGATTCTAATCAAACTCAACACTTCACTAGCAGACAAACTGTTCTTCACTCACTTTGACATCACATCCGAAATCGTAACGCCAAACGGGACTAAAACGTTTGCCGATTCTCATATCCAAATCACAACAACTAAGACGTTTGAATTCAATAACATTTACAACGCTGATGACGAAATAACGCTAACAATAACGGAACCGAACACCGCGACTTCACATGTCATAAACCACACGATCCTCACGGCCGCCGACCTTGGTACCGTCATCAAGAAACTATCTTTGGAAGTGGGTAAACTCAACGGATTCGACTCAACGACGTCGTTCCGATATGAAGAAAACACGTTCAATGTCGATGCCGCAACACTGCAGATATCCTCTGACAAACGATTCAAAACAACGTGGAAAATAAATGGCATCGGACCTAGCGATTTACTTCCGCTATCGGTGACCTTTGCTTTCGACGGTGACGCCGTGATCGGAGAAATACTAACACTCAACCTTGATAATGACACGAGCATTAATCACACGACAGAATATAGACAACACCCTGCGGAATTAGTTTCCTACTTTGAGAGCAAAATCGCGACTGCAAAGAACACGTCGACGCCAGCAATCTATAATCTCGATATCGCTGGACGTGAACTCACAATAAGCCGCTACGATAACCAACCTTTAACCAGTTCCTACATCGCAATTAATACCGACCGCTTTGGTAGAGCTAATATCACCCCTCAACTCGTATTCACTTCAAGCACATGGGCCAATACACAAAACGTTGCGGTGATGGCAATCAACGACAGCTTTATTGACGGCAATGAAGCCTTGGCGTTCCCTAATCTAAGCGGGACATTAAGCTCCATCCGCGGACCGCTTACAATCCAGGGCGGCATACACGCCGGAGATGATCGTTACTTAGAAAATCCTATCACGCTACCTAACGAGACAAATCTACAGTTGAGTGACGGATTGATTTCCAAAAAACATTCCATCACTAATGGCGACACCACTACGATCGACATCCTCACCGATTATAGTGCTACTCACATTAATCCAAATGTCGGTGAACGCCCTGGATTCGATCCAAGGATGAACGACTATCGCTATTCATTCGTATTCTTTAACAATGATGATTGCAATTCGAGCAGTGATTCTGGGGACTCTCAATCCGCAATTGCCACCGACGCGGGAGACCTCTTCCAACCGGAAGTCGCATCCGTTTCCGAAAATATCCTGTCCATAAACGGGGGCGGCAATACAGACTTCACAGTGTCTATCAAAAAATCAGGATCTTTCCCCGCAGGCAATGAACTACTTGTAACTGGCACGCCAACCCCTGTTGCAGTTACAACTCTGCAATGGCGAGAAGTCATGCTTGAGTTCGACGTCCTACCGACCGCAGCTGGTAACACCATAAACATCGAAGCCGACTTAAACCTCGACGACAATTACGTGTCGCTAACAGGAGTGTATCCATTAGCGGCTAACACCGAATCTGCTACTCTTGTTAAAGATCTAGCCGACGCCATTAATGCCAGCGATAGTTCAAGTTCAGTGGTGGCTACGGTCCGAATTGGGTTACAGGGAGAAAGTCGCCTCTTCATCCGTTCAACATCCTTTACGGATGCGGCGACAGGAAATTTCAAAATACAAATTGTCACAAATCTTCTCGGCGATAACCAGCCTACAGTTAGCGGGACGCTCACTGCAGCACAGGCGGCTTCGGGAAGCACATTGTGGTCCAACGTTGGCTTTATAAACCTACATGATGATGTTACCGATAAAAAATGGGAACTACTACTAACACGTGTAGGGGCATCGGCACCTGACAATTTTACAGCTGAAACATCCGATAACTTAAAAACAGCTCGCGAATTCACAAATTGGTTTTACGATGTCATAACGGAAAAAGAATCTACCTTCGATTACTCGCCACATGTGAGTGGTTCTGAGGTTACTTTCAAGACCGATTCCATTTCCGCATGCATCTCAGTTGGTGATGGATATTACTATGCACCCTATAATCCAAACCTCGATGTCGATGAGTCGCAACAAATCGACCGCCTGATACTCGACAATTCATACAGCATTGGCGGTGACACGGGTGTGATCACTGTCGACGCTATTACCGGATTTGGCATGGGGGATGGAGTAACTCTCGGGGGACTCTCGATTCCAGGTGGGATTCAACTCAGCAACATTGAAGAACTCGCCATTTACCTCGGCAGTGGTGATGACAGCATTTCCGTCGAATCCACCATCGCCGGAATCACAACGCTCAACACCGGAAATGGAGACGACACTGTAGACATCAGCGATGCCTATGGACACGTCAACATCAACACTGGGCAAGGCGACGACGACGTCAAACTTGGCAATGACCAAGATACCATCAGTGCAATAGGCGGCGTGCTAACAATTGATTTAGGTACTGGCACTGCCGACAGCCTGAATGTCGTCAACAATGGTTCTGAATTACCCACCACAACGACAATTACCGACCATTCCATCCTCGGAATGGAAATGCCTCGATTGCCAGAAATCCAAACAATTGAAGTACGAGCAAATAGTGGAACCTACGGTTTACACGCCAGTACGATTTGGGGTACTACCACCGCACCATGCTCGATCGACTCGAACATCACCCTTGAACAGTCAACCGACGGTTTCGTCAAAACCGAATTCGATGTCCAATACGACCATGATAACAACCCTACAACACCTGAAGTTCAGGGGGACGACCTGTTCGCAGAAAAAATCGCTTGCTTGCTCGGCCTCGCAAACACCAAGGGTATTATTGTTACCGAAAACCATGCGATTGGCGAATTAAACTATGAAGTCAAATTCACCAACGGTCTGTCGGGATTAGATTTTGGTCAACTGACATGGGCGGAACAGCGGTACGAATCACAGCTAATCACATATTCAACAAACACGATCAACGTCCGCGCAACAACCACACAACACGGTACGCGAACTGCCAATCTCCCACGGCACCAAACCATTACCGTCACAGACGAACAAGCGAATTTTGCGATCCGACTAGTCAATCTCACAGCCCCAACGCCGACAACCCAAACAACTTCGTCAATAGCATTTAACGGCACAGCGCAAGACCTATTTGATGCCATCGACCCTATTCTTAATCCGAACAACTACATAGAAGATGGATCCCAGCCAAATACCAATAACTTCGCCGTTACAAAAAATGGTAATGTCTTCCACCTATTTTTCAGGGGTGAACACGCCAACTTACAACTAACACCCGCGGACATTACTACAGCCCCTAGGGACAGCGGATTGACACTTCAAACTGTGATTGGGGGGATCTACTATCACAACACTGAAACGCTTGACATTTCATTCGGCCAAGCTGATGACCTACTTAACATTCGAGGCACATCCGCTACAACATCTTTATCACTAAACAATGGCGATGACAGCATTTTCATCTCGTCAACCACCGAAGTAAACTCGAATACGCAGTCCAGTACATCATTCCTCTCTGGCAACTTGGATTCAATCCAAGGAAACCTCGCTATCGATGCTGGGGCGGGTACACATCGTCTTTTGATTAGCGACGAAGCGGGAACAACACCTCGATCAATATTGGTTACCGGCGATGCTGTATCCGCAAATGCCGGATTGGTGACACCACTGCCGCCAAACAAAGATCTATATATCATCGGACTGGCCAACGCTCCAATCACAATAGACGCACCACCAACAGGTGATTTCTCTCGCGGAACAACCATTTGGACAGGGTGGAACGATGAAGATGTAACCATCGAGGACACCCATTTCCGTGCGGGCATTGAATCTATAACCTCCATCAATACAGGTCTCGGAAATGACGAGATCACAGCAACCATCGATGGTAACACTGACAGATTGTTAATCGTTAATGCTCAAGGCCCATACAGCCATGTGCTTGATATGACCGACGTAACTGACACGGACACCATTAAATTATCCAACTTGAGCGGAGGCAACCATCGCGTGGATGCGGATGACATTGTCATTACCGTCACCGATAACAATGGCTACCAGACTGTTTTGGATACGACTCTGTATCAAGTCGATACAACGCTCGATCGTATTGGACTCTTTGCAAATTCCCTACCAAGAAACTATCAATCCATCGATGTTCGAATCAAACGTGACTTCATTGATGATAAACTCGCCTATGCCGCTATCAAGCTCGACGAAACATCCGGTAATGCGTATATCGAAGCTCCAATTGATTTAATTGCTGGTGACCAAGTATTTATTACTATTGACGATGCGATTATAGGCATTACCTCTAGCAACATTGACACAAACACTGGCCACATAACATTACCAGCGACTGTTACCTATTCATTCGATTCAGCAGTCTCTGTGACAGCCGTGCGAACAGTCGTCTTTACCTTTAATACACCGTTAGCCGTATTTAATGACAATGACAAAATAGACGCAACAAACTCAACTGACCAACTGGTGCTTATTGGTGGTCATGGGGATGACACAATTCATGGGGGTTCTGGTGCCGATATACTAATCGGCGACCGAGCAATTGTTTACTACACCGACGTTGCTTCGCCTGGTGATTTCTTCGCCGATTGGACAAATACACCTAACGACGTCCCAGCATCTCATCAATTTGGTAGCGGTGGACCTCATGACATTATCGCACCAAATGACTCTACCGCTGACGCAACCGGCCTCTTCGTCGTTAGTATCGAACCAGATTTTGGTGGCAGTGACACCCTTACAACAGGTAATGGTCGCGACATCGCTGTCGGCGGCTCATTGGCAGATACAATCACAACCTCAATCGACAGTAGTGATGACATATTATTTGGTGACAACGCATCTGTGTTAGTTAACTTACTAAACTCACTGCCACTCGATGCTGTATCGATCTTCCATAATACTGGCGCCGATGACACTCTTACCGCAAGCAACGGCAATGACATTTTGATCGGCGGGTTTGGTAATGACCTTATTACCGCCAATGATGGCAACGACGTCATTCTTGGCGACAGTGGCTACGCTCACTTCACCAATACCGGTCAACTCGCGACGCTCAGTTCTGATTTGACTCTATCAGGACAAAACCTATCAGCCACAGCAATCGGTGGTACCGACACGATCGCGACCGGCACCGGAAATGACATCGCATTTGGTGGTGCCGCAGCCGACTATATTAACGTCAGCTATGATTCGGAGTCTGGAGCGTACACTAACATTGATGATGATGGAAACGACCTGCTCGCAGGGGATAACGCAACAACTCATTTCCTCACTACGAATAACACCGACACTCTCGACACTATTGCATTTGGTGATGGAGCCGGTGACTGGATTCACACAACCGCCGGAGCGGACATCGTACTTGGTGGCGATGGGCCAGACATCATTAGCACAGGTTCCGATACGTTTAGAGATGTCGTACTCGGTGACAACGGTGCTGCAATTTTTGTCTCCAACAATGACGGACGCATTGCAACCGATCGACTGCAATCCATCACCACATCCAATGCCGATGGCAACACCACTGAAAACGACCAAATCACCACTGGTGCTGGTAATGATATAGTAATCGGTGGCAATGCCAGGGATTCAATCTCGACAGGTTCCGGTGACGACGTTGTCGCTGGTGACAATGCCGCAGCGACAATCGATGTTGACATAACGCAACCAACCACTACCTATATCCTGCGAACGATTACAACACTCACGCCTACAATCGGTGATATCGATACGATCACCACCGACGAAGGTGCGGATATCGTCATTGGTGGTACAGCAGGTGACTCGATTACCGCCTTCCTCAGTGACGAAGTCGAACGCGACATTATCCTTGGTGACAACGGGTACGTG
>JABJJO010000009.1 GCA_018660825.1 Planctomycetaceae bacterium
AATTTTAGGTTATGGTTCCACCGCAGATGCTTTCCGCGTAACCGACCAACATCCAGACGGGCGTGGTGCGATCGGCTGCATGAGCCGCGCGATTGCCAGTGCCGGAATTGTTCCTTCCCAAATCGATTACGTAAATGCTCATGGCACGAGCACATCGGTTAATGATCGAGTGGAAACGAAGGCTTGCAAAGAAGTATTTGGTGAAACACCTCCACCTATCTCAAGCACAAAGAGTATGATCGGTCACTTGATCACGGCAGCCGGTGCAACCGAGTTGATTTTCTGTTTGATGGCAATTCGCGATAATGTCCTTCCACCAACAATCAACTATCAAAACCCAGATCCAGATTGTGATCTTGATTACGTACCTAACGAATCTCGCGAACAGCAGTGCAACATCGCTCTAAACAACAGCTTTGGATTTGGCGGTCAGAATGTTTCTTTGGTCGTCGGACAATTCAATTCGTAAACCACAAGTGGTGTGCCAAGCAAACACCTCTCAAGTAACGCTATGACAATTTCTTTTCGTTCCAAGTTGCAAAATACTTTTCGCAAGGCAAACATGACTTGTTACCCACGAATACCAAATCACACTCGGCTGTTGTGGGTGGCATTGCTAATTGCCTTGACGATTTTGATTCCAACGAAAATTAACCATGCTGACGAGAAGGCGACGGTTCTCAAGATTGGTTCACGACGAGAAATTTTTGTTGACCGATGGTTACTCGAACATATCGACGGCTGCACACTAAAACTACACACCCCCGTCTTAGCCCCTCCCGTTTCACCTCCCCGCCCACATGGACACTATGCCACCGTACTTTGGACGGGCGATAAATATCAATTTTACTATCGTGGCGACAAAGACCCTAAGGTGACATGGAAGACTCACGGTATCGAAGCATACCATGATGGAGAAGTAACCCTTTACGCGGAAAGCACTGATGCCATTCACTGGACGACGCCTAAGCTAAATCTTTATGCAGACCATCCATCATTTCCGAAAGGAAACGTTGTGTTGATGGATGAGTTTCTGGTCAACCATAATTTCACGCCGTTTTTGGACACCAAGCCTGGAGTACCGCCGGACCAAAAGTACAAGGCACTGGGCGGTCTCGCATTTCAACCACACCAATCTGCGGTGCGCGACAAACGAGGCTCTGGGGGATTATTAGCCTTTGCTTCTGCTGATGGTATTCATTGGAAGAAAATTCAAGCGAAAGCTGTCATTGCAGAGGCTTGGGGTAAGTATTTTGATTCTCAGAATTACGCATTTTGGTCCGAGAACGAGCAATGTTATGTATGTTACTTCAGACGTTTTATAAACGGATACCGCGGAATTGCTCGTACAACTTCCAAGGATTTTATTCGCTGGACACCATTTGTTGAGATGACGGCCAATCTTCCCAATGAACACTTATACACCCCCTGCACTCAGCCCTATTTTCGCGCGCCCCACATCTATATTGCCCTGCCCACCCGATTTATGGCCAGTCGTGGCGCCGCCACGGATATCTTATTCATGTCAGCTCGAGGCAGTGCCCAATTTGACCGAGAATTTACACAGTCATTTATACGACCAGGTATCGGCAATAGCGGTTGGGCCAATCGTGCAAACTACGCGGCGATTGGGATTCATCAAACAAGCGCTACGGAAATGTCACTATTCTTGACCCACGGGCGTCGGTATACGCTGCGACTCGACGGCTTCGCATCTATCAATGCACCGCTGCGAGGAGGTACCGTAATCACTAAACCACTGGTATTTACCGGCGCCGAATTAGAAATAAACTATTCCACCAGCGCTGCCGGACGTATTCAAGTGGAATTGCAGGATACTGCCGGTACACCAATCGACGGATTTACATTGGCCGCTTGTGACCCGATCTATGGGGACCATATTGCACGAACAGTGCGCTGGCAAGGCAGTTCGGATTTAACAAATCTATCTGGCTCACCTGTAAAAATTCGCTTTGTCATGGAAGATGCAGACCTCTATTGCGTGAAATTCAATCCACCGCACAACGGTATTAAGCCCACATCAAAATAGTCTCACTTAGTGTGCGCCGCGCTCGAGTAAAACAACCACCGGTTGTTCAAATACGACGCCTACCGGCCGATCGTCGGTGGATTTTTCATTAAGAAGTCACGTGGTGCGCGAGTGGTGTAGTACGGATAGGCATTAGCGCCGACTGGGGCACCAGTGGGAGCTCGGCCAGCGTGAGGCATTTGATTACCTGGGTATTGCTGCTGAGCGGCAGCTGGCATTTGCATGTTCACATGAGCCGCTGCCGGTTGGGGCAATTGCGCCTGTTGGGATTGCCGGAGGTTTTCACGGGCACATCCCAAACTGGCAAGCACCATCACTGCAATACCTAGGACCATTAACCGTTTCATACTATCTCTCCCTACTAATCTCGAATGCAATATTGGCACTGTACGTACAAACGCCACGTACAGTATTTTTCGACCGCTATAACCCTCAAAGTTCAACAAATCGTTAAATCTATTACAACCAAACTCCGCTATTTACCATCGATATTGGTTAAATACGCAATATCTGCTACAAAACACCGCTGTTTATGCATTTAAGGGGCTTCAGAAACACAATATGCAGAATTTCTTTCGAACGGTGAAAATCGGACTCCAATACCGATTAACGATCATCGGCATTATTGCTTGCAGCCTCCTCGTAGCGTTATTCTGGAGTGCAAACATTGGAACGATCTACCCAATGGTGGAAGTCGTTTTTCAAGGGAAATCAATTCCAGCCTATCTCGATAGCGAAATCATCACACTTGACGATTCAATCGCCGAAAAAACTGCGGTCGTTACCCAATGGAAATCCGAACGACATTCGAGTACCGATATTCAATTCGTAGAATCACAAATCCGCGACGCCATTAGGAATCGCAACTTAAAACAGTCGTTTATTCCATTCGCGCGCGAGTGGTTACCCAGCACACCATTTGACACCCTAGTATTAGTCGTTGTCGCACTGCTATTAGGCACGTTAATCAAGTGCACTTTGTTAATGGTGAACATTATTTTAGTCGAGCGTTTTTCACAACGCTCCATGCTTACATTAAGAAACGAGTTTTACGCGCGAACCCTAAATATGTCTGTGGGCAGTTTTAGTAATGATCGCACCGGTGAACTAATGAGCCGCTTTACCAATGACACGGAAGCATTGACGATGGGCTTAAAAATACTCATCGGTAAAACGGTGCGTGAACCACTGAAAATGATTGCTTGCCTAGGGGGCGCAGCATTTATTTCTTGGCGGCTGCTCCTGCTCTGTCTGATCGTGACGCCTATTGCCGGATTGATGATTGGAATCTTGTCGAAGGCTTTAAAACGCTCCAATAAATATGCTATGCAAAGTATGGCCGGGATGTATGAACTGATTGGTGACACGTTTAAATCAATTATAGCTGTCAAAGCTTTCAACGGTGAAGAACATGAGCAACATCGCTTTCGCGCAGCAACCACTCGCTATTATCGACACGTCATGGGTATTGCAAAATTCAACTCAATGACTAGGCCAACAACGGAAATTGCGGGAATGGGTATTGTTGCCTTAGCCGTTATTTGCGGCGGTTATCTGGTGCTTAATCAACAAACACATTTGCTTGGTATTCAAATGTCGATCAATCCAATGAGTCACGGAGAAATGATGACGTTCTTTGCTTTTCTCATCGGCGCCAGTGATCCTATGAGAAAATTGGCTGATGTATTTAATCTGGTCCAACGAAGTGCCGCGGCGGCTGACCGCATTTATGAAATGCTCGATCGTCTCCCCGACATTCCCGACGCGCAACATCCCGCAACTCCACCACAGAAAATCGAACGCCTAGTTTTAGATAAGGTGCGATTTGCTTATGACGAATCAAAGCTAGTACTCGATGATGTTTCACTCGTAATACCCGCCGGCCAAGTCGTTGCGATTATTGGACCCAATGGTTGTGGTAAAAGTACACTCGCAAAACTCATCCCTCGATTTCATGACCCGCAAAGCGGAACCGTGGCATTTAATGACAGCGATTTGACGACTCTTTTAAAACATGAGGTCCGAGCACGCGTAGGTTTAGTGACGCAAAATGCTATTTTGTTTGATGATACGGTCATGAACAATCTGCGATACGGAAATCAACAAGCGACGGATGATCAGATTTTTGCCGCGGCCCGACAAGCCAAAGCACATGAATTCATCACGCAAGAACTCGACGATGATTATGAAACGATTGTGGGTGAATCTGGTGGAAAGCTATCGGGAGGACAACGACAGCGTATCGCGTTGGCCCGAGCTATTTTGTGCGACCCAGAAATTATGGTGTTAGATGAAGCGACCAGTCAAATCGACTTGGAAAGCGAACAGATCATCCATCGGGTACTGCAGGAATTTTTTGCAAACCGTACTGCCATCTTGATCACCCACCAGATGTCCACTGTAGCACTAGCTGATCGCATTATTGTGATGGACAAGGGGCAAATCATCGACGACGGCACTGCCGAGCAGCTACTCAACCGCTGCCCCTTCTTTCAGCGGATGGCACAGGGTGAACTCAAAGAATCTGCCTAAAGTCATTTTAAACCGCAAAGAGAATCAATTTGACCACACTAGTACTAATTAGCGGTTCAGAATATCTATATTTCTTGTTTCCACAGACTTTGGCACACCGATTGCATTATTAATTAAGTAGTCAGTAGCTCATGGGCTTATGAAACGTGTCAATATGACAGCGAATCATTAAAAGGGCCGAAACAGAGAAGAGGCGGAATTGGGGCCGGAACAGCCACAATCAAAGGCTATGAGCTAGGCTACAGGCATAGTCATTGGAACGGACTAAATTTGTGACAGGTGGAATATTGATTGGTTTTGGAACAGCTCGTCAATAGCCACCTGTTGCAAAAAGCCTGCTTCATTATGCTACACTTGTTGTATAATGCTACATAGAATATGCACATAACGAACTGTAAAGCACTATCTATCAGCCATATATCTATCAACATCCGCGGTCGTAGCAGCTTCTGCATTATACTGATTAATATATCTCTCTTTCTAATAACGGTTTTACGACAATCCGGCACTCTTTTAGGTCCAAACTACCACTAAATACAGTCATGCCGGTTCACCACAAGCCTAGAATCAAGTTATACTAAAATATCTGCAGAAATCGTTTTATTAGCATTACAGAGAATTCTATATAATTCTGAGTACACTAGCCGTAACCAGTTTGTTTATAGATTAGTAGGCAAGCTATCCATAGTCGAACAAAGGTCAGCCACAAACTAGATCATCGTCTGCCTCTCATTGGGTAAAAGCACGCAAAGGATTCCAACTCCATGAAAAACAAAATCCTCCTCTTCAGCTCGATTATTATCAGCACCCTTGTGCCATTATCAGCATATACTCAAGATTCTCAGGACTATGAAATTCCAGAAGTTAGTTTCATCAACCAGCAGATTCGCCAAGGTTGGGATGACTACGAAATTCGTCCATCAACTCAAGCAACCGATGGCGAATGGTGTCGCCGAGTATTCCTCGACATTATCGGACGCGTTCCAAGCGTTGCTGAGTTGCGTGAATTTGTCAAAGACAAAGATCTCGGTAAGAAAAAGAAACTCGTCACACAACTGCTCAACGACGAAAACTATACAGAAGATTACGCAAAAAACTGGACCACTCTCTGGACCAATGTGTTAATTGGGCGTAGTGGCGGAACCGAACGTAATAGCTTGACCAATCGTGCTGGCTTACAAAAATACCTACGGGATTCGCTTGCTCGCAACAAGTACTACAACGAAATTGTTCAAGAACTTGTTACAGCAACCGGCAGTAACACACCTGGCACAGAAAACTATAATGGTGCCGTAAATTTCCTAACTATGAAACTCGCTGAAAACGCGACACTAGCGACGGCAGAAACATCTCGCGTCTTCTTGGGACTGCAAGTTCAATGCACACAATGCCACAACCATCCCTTCAATGAATGGAAACAGCAAAAGTTTTGGGAAATGAACGCCTTTTTTCGTCAAACTCGTTCACTGCGTCGCTTCGCTACCGGTACGCGTAACGTCTCGCATGTCGAACTCGTTAACGAATCATTCACTGGCGAAGGACTTACCAAAGATCCAGACAAAGCAGATATCTATTACGAACTTCGCAACGGCATCACTAAAGTTGCTTATCCAGTGTTCGTTGACGGGACGAAAATCGATCCTAGTGGCTATGTCGAAGACGTC
>JABJJO010000098.1 GCA_018660825.1 Planctomycetaceae bacterium
AATTGATCCAGCGGCTGTTGTGACGAGCTTCACCACGTTGATGGAATCGAGTTTCAGATGAACCACCATCAACGGCGGCAGTGGTTGCTGAGACAGCCCAGTGAGCATAATCTCGTCCATCGTCAATCCAACGATAAGTCTTAGCAAGACGGCCTGCGAATTCAAGCTGAAGGTGATCGTTCTTGTGTTGACCTGAATCTTGCATCAGGTGAGTGTTGTAAACACCATATCGCCAGTTGTAGGCTTGGTCTTCAGATGTGTTGTATGCAGCTAATCCGAAACGACGTGCATCCGCATTAAAGGATTCGATAACAAGCGGTCGTTCCAGAAATACGTTGTAACGACTACTGTTCATGTGGTCTAAACCGTATGGTCGTTTTTGGTTACCGAGCAGAAGTGTGCCAATCTTTGGAAGGTTTTTCCATCCCAGGTAAACGTCACGGAATTCTGACTCATTACCGCCAGCAAATTCCATTTCAATTTTGTAGTTCATGTTAGGGGTAATGTCACCCTTGACACCAAATCGTATACGACGGAAACCAATACGATCCTGTGGTCCGTTTGTATCATTTTCCAGGGCAGCAATAACATCATCTGATCCTGGAAATCCCCAGTAGTCAGCATGGATACGTCCGCTAAGGACGACACTATTTCGCGAGGTATCATTATCGACCTTGCCGTTCATTAGTTCTTGAAGCGCTGCGATCTTAGCTGCTTGTGAATTAAGCCTAGCCTGAATGTCACCTAGAGGGTCACCGGTTTTCATTTCATTGGAAACAAGGTGAATTCGACCGTTCCATTTTTGTGTGGCGGTTGTGTTGATGCCACTGTCCCGATTGCGCTCACCCAAAGATCGCTTTTCGAGTGTTTCAAGTCGCTGTAAGATTGAGGATGTTTGATTCTGCGAAGCGGCCCTGCGGGAGACTGGTAGGGAGGTTTGCGGTGTTGGTGCAAATTGTGCTAGCAGATCGTTGCTCATCAGAGTCAAAAGAAACATGACAACGATGGCTGATTGCTTAAGCATTCTGTGAATCCTTCCACGTTCCGGCTTGTTCGTTTATTGGTAGTGCTAGCAATCGTTGTAAGCAAGACCAATAATCCCCTACAGTGTTGTTCGGTAATGGCGATATGTGAGAATTACAAAGATTGCATTTTTTGCCATGAATGCTTGGGGTTTAGTAACTAAATTCCAAAACTGACGTTGTATGAAAACATGGATAACCTTACTATTCGCACCTAGAAACCATGGAAGCGTTATTGGATGGTTAACTTGGTAGTCTTTTTCGTCATGATTTTCGCTGAAAACGACTTCGTGTTGCCCCTATTTGGATGTCTTGGCGTCGTGAATTTTCATGAAAACATCAAAAATCGACATCTGAGGTGTGGAAATGGTGAAAGTGTGCCGATTATGACGAGTATTCCGACAAAACCGTTAATTCTGGTTTTGTGGGTTAAAGTGGTTCGCATAATTGTACGAATATTAAGGAGAGGGAGGACTGTGCCTTTATATGCATTCCAACCTTCAATGCGAAACGCAGGTCAAAAGGTAGATTCATAAAGCAGTGACTTTCAACAAAGGTTCTGTAGGGAAACAAGCGATGACGCGAGTTTTGACGAAAATTGCCGTAATCCTTAGTGCAATCGTAATTGCATTTGGGGCATCAATGGTGGCGGCTCAATATCCAGGTGCTTCTGTGTATGGAGGCGGTGGCACGCCTTATCAGCCAGGAGGTTATTATAATCAGCAACCAGCATATGCTCCGCCGGCTTACGGTGGGCAGTTGGGTCCGCAGCCAGGTGTGATGGCCCCGATAGGGACTTATCCACAGGCGCAGGGTCTGCGCAGTAACATTATGCCGAGTGCCGCTGGGGTTATGCCTGGCGGAGTGCAGCAGGCAGGTGTTTCTGCGATTGCTACTGAGCGAGAAGCTGATCGTTTTCGAGCATTTGGGCGCAATAACGCCAACCGAGTCGCTAGTCGATTCGAGCAGGCTGTCGTGCGTCGCTCTCCTCGTTGGTTTGATATAGCCATCGACGCAATGTATATGGAGCGTGATGCGGGAACCGGTCAGGGGGAATTGTCTAGTGAGGGGATTTCTGGTCCGATCGTTCTGACGACAGACAGTGGTGCGTTTTCGCGAGAAACTGGCATGCGGTTTGAGGCGGCAGTTCCGTTGTCGAACTCACGAGTGGTTGAGTTTACGTACTACGGGTTGATGAGTTTTGATGCTAACAAGACCGTTACTAGCAACGGTAATTTATTTTCCGTACTTAGTAATTTTGGCACTGCTCCTTTTGGTGGGTTTGGCGAAACCGGGCAAGCTGATGAGCACAGTATGGCATACAGTTCAGATATTGATAACGTGGAACTCAGTTTTCGTCATCGTTGGATGGATCCGCAAAGTCGCTGGCAAGGGTCTTGGCTCGCTGGTGTGCGACACGTTTACATAACAGAAACATTTGGGTTTAATTCGCAGTCGGCTAATGGTGTGTTGGATTATGACTCACGAACGGTCAATGCAATTACCGGTGGCCAAATTGGTGGTGATCTTTGGTTTCAGGCTACGACTGATTTGAGTTTTGGAGCTGCTGTCAAAGTTGGTGCCTATGGCAATCAGGTCAAGAGTCGGTCGACTTACTTCGCAACTTCGATTAATCCACCGGTTGGAACCGATGATGAAACCAATCGTGCGACATTCCTAGTTGAAGGTCGAGTAATGGCGAACTGGAAGCTGAATCAGAATTTAACATTGCGAGTTGGTTATGAGGTGCTTTACATCGATGGTGTTGCTTTGGCGTCTAGTCAGTTCAGTTCCAACCCGCCTTTTGTTCAGCCTGTGCCTGCTACGTCGTTAGTGGACAATGGAGATGTGTTGTATACTGGCTTTAGTGCTGGTTTTGAGTGGATGTGGTAGTCAAAACGGCAATTTGATTGACGTTTTTGAAATAAACAGCAACGATGGTTAGTGAGGGTTCTTTAATTAGGGCTCAATGTGTAATCGTATTGGAACTTAAACAGAAGTTTTCCTCGAGATGCGGCAGATGCAAGAAACGTTTAAGAAATTTATGAAACGCAAAACCCAGCGAACAGTGAAACGGGAGAAATTCCTTTCTGGGCTTCAGTTTGAAGCTCTGGAGGATCGCAATTTACTCGCCGGTGATATGGGAGTTGCGTTTGCGGAAGTTGCTGAGGGTGAAAGTCTAGGCGGTTATGTTATGGCGCCGACGACGATGGTCGGGTCCGATGGTTATCAGTCGGGTTTTTCGTTGGGCAAGGCACCTCTGCAGGTGGTCGAAGAATATCTTGCCGCCAATGCGTCGGATTTCGGGTTAACGGATGTGGATTTAGGAAGCTATCGCATTTCCAGTCAGTTTGTTAGCCAGCATACCCGTGTCACACATATTGCACTGCAACAGCAGTATAACGGGTTGGATGTGCTCGGGAGCATGATCAATGTTAGTGTAGATAATGATGGTCGGGTCGTGGCCGCCGGGTCATCTTTTCTTCCAGGTTTAGGAGATGGTGGGACAGCGGACCCTCTGATGACAAATGAGGGCCCAATTGATGCTTTAACAACCGCTTTTTCAGCACTTGGCCTAACGGTCACGGAATCTCCCTCGCTGCTACAAACGCCTAGCGGGCAGAATCAATCAACAATCATATCGGATTCTGGCGTGACGAGTCAGCCGATCACAGCTGCATTGGGCTACACGTATAATGGTTCGGGCGTTGAACTTACGTGGGGATTTGATATTAGTACTAAGGATGCGCAACACGCCTATGCGGCCTTTGTATCTGCCGAGTCGGGTGCTTATCTGATGGCGATAGACGGTGTTTTGAATGCGAAATATAACGCCATTGTTATTCCTGATATGAACCCGGATGAGGGCTCGCAGCAAATACTCGAGGATCCTGCCGACCTGTCGGTGTCCCCGTTTGGCTGGCACGATACCAACGGTGTCGCTGGACCAGAGTTTACTGATACACGCGGTAACAACGTCTTCGTTCAGGTTGGGGGTCTTGGCGCCCGACCGCCTAATCCAACAGGTGCCCGAGCGCAAGGAGGTCCAGAATTAGAGTTTTTGGATCAATTCGATCCGGTTTTAAACCACACGGAACCACAAAATCAGAGGTCGTCGACGACGAATGCGTTTGTGACCTTAAATCTAACGCATGATATCCTAGCTCGCTACGGATTTGACGAAGCTGCTGGTAACTATCAGGCAACCAACTATACGGGATTGGGGTTACCCGGTGATGCTATGTTAACGGATGTGGACGACCCTGACCTCATCTGTAATGCCTCGGTGGCGTTTGTTCCGTCACCCGCGCCTGCAGCGGATGTTGATGGTCAAGACGTGAATATGGAATTGAATTTCTGTAATTTGACGGTGCCGGCACGTGACTCTGGTATGGATAATGATACGATAATTCATGAATTTGGCCACGCATTGTTAGCTCGGTTAATTGGTGGGCCGCAGTGGATGCAGGGTTCGATACCGGACAGCCAAATTGGAGCAATGCATGAAGGAAGTGGTGATTTCCTAGCTCTGATCGTCGGTATGGAAGCGACGGATGATCCAGGCGACGCAAAATGGGATACAGATTGGTACACCGGAAACGATACAAAGGGCGTTCGTAGACAGCCTTACTCTTACGATCTGGCGATTAGCGGTCGGACATTCGAGGATTGGAATGCGGAAGATGATCCTGTCACTACGATAGAAAATACCGAGGTTCATCAGGCGGGTGAAATCTGGGCATCGATGTTATATGACATGACGTGGGAGTTGATCTTTAAGTACGGTGGTGCTCGCGACGGTTCAGCGATGGAAATTGCCTTTAATGAGGATTTGCACCACGCTGTGGGGCGTACGCCGACGACAAATCAGGCCATCTTAGATACGGGGCCGACCTCGATGCTTGGGCCCGATTTGCTTGATTTGACCACAGGTGCTAATAATCTGGCGATGCAGTTGTTCATCGACGGTATGAAATACAGCCTGATTAATCCCACATTTACGCAAGCCCGCGATGGCATTCTGGCAGCCGATCAGGCACTGACCGGTGGCGTAAATCATGACGCTCTGTGGCGGGCATTTGCCCGTCGCGGATTGGGTTTTCGTGCGGACGGTGGTCCATTGACAATAACTGTTCCTATTGATTCCTCCTATGAATTGCCTACTACGCCTGCTCATATTACAGGTACGGCATTTATTGATGCGGACGGCGATGGTGTTCGTCAGGTCACTGAATCACCACTGTCTGACACGCTCGTCTATATGGACTTAAATGATAATGGTACCCATGAACGGTTGGAGCCGTGGCAGGCGACTGATGCCGAGGGTCTCTATTCATTTGAATTGTACCTCGGTGGCCCTTTCTCGATTAAGGCCTTGCCACAAGTAAATTTTCGACAAACACTGCCAGATCCTATCCAGGTTGAAAATGGCCCCATTAACGATGGTGGTCACGATGTCTTTGTTGTAACCGGTAAGTCCACCGCGGAAATCGACTTCGGCTTTGTTCCCTCGGATCAAACGTTGGGAATATTTGGCACCAAGTTTGGTGATGAAAATTCCAATGGCGTGCAGGACCCCGGCGAAACGGGTATTGCCGGAGTCTATATTTATATCGACCTAGATAATGACAGTCGAATTGATGTTGGCGAACCAGCTGCGATTACCGATGAAGATGGTAATTACGGCATCGATTATAACGAAGCGGGGCCGGTGACGATTCGCGAAGTACTGGGGCCTGGTTACGTGTTAACCGCTCCGGCAAGTGGTCAGCATGATATAACCATTGTTGTTGGATTGCCATACATCGACGTCGATTTTGGTAACAACGCTGTAGTTGACTTTGGCGATGCTCCCGATACCTACGACCTTGCGGGCGAAGCCTCGCATGGAATTGTCGCAGGACTCTTTATGGGATCCGGCGTGGATGCTGAAGTTGCCGCCCAAAGCGGTGCCTTTGCTGATGGGGATGATAATTCCGATACAGATGATGAAGACGGAGTGACGTTTACCACACAACTTGTTGCGGGTGCGGATGCCAGCGTTGATATTGAAATCAGTGCTTCTGATATTTCGCGGGGCGTGATTCAGGCGTGGCTCGACTTTGATGCCAATGGCGTGTTTGATACAGATGAACAAATCATCAAAGATGGCGACGTTGTGGCCGGGACAAACCCGTTTACGTTCCCTATTCCAGTGGATGCTCAGTTAGGCGATACGTATGCTCGATTCCGCTATGGCTACGAACGGGGACTTGGGCCCAATGGCGTGGCTTTGGCTGGCGAAGTTGAAGATTACGCAACTATCGTACTCACCGACCAACCACTGGCAGTCGATGATCGCATTGAAGTCGATGTGAATAGTGATTTCAATACGCTACTCGTGCTGCAAAACGACCTTGAAAGCAGTGCCCCACCTAATACAATTGTGGGAGTTACCAACGGTGAT
>JABJJO010000008.1 GCA_018660825.1 Planctomycetaceae bacterium
GGGCTATGAATTGCTCGGCCGACGTTTCGCGCGACAAGGCAAAGCACTCGTCAGCGGTCAGGAACCAGCGGCAAACGGCAAGCCGACAGGAGGGGAGTCAGAATAGTCGGAAAACCATCCTACCCCACCACCGGGCCGCCGGGCAACGAAATAGGATGGAGGCTAGTCGTCGGAAGTTGAATTTGGCTCAGGTGGGTCGGCTTCGGCCTGCTCGTCTGGACTTTGTGCAGGGATTTCATTCGTATCGTCTTTAGACTTATCGAGTATTGTTCCAAAGGCCCAACCCATGCCAACACCGATGGCGAGTCCTATGGAGTAGCTCCCACCGATGTTACCAAACAAGCCACCAAAACATGCTCCTATGAGCATCCACCAAATTTGATTTGACGTCAAATTCTTCATGCCTGTTTTCCTTTTGAAACAAATCGATTGATTGTGTAATTGACTTCTACCCCTTCATTGCCATTGGCTCCTAAAACCGGACAACCATTGCGTAGAATTGTGTCGAAAAGGGGACTTTCATACAAGAGAAGAACGACTACACATCCACACACCCCAGCTCATGTGTTCGTAGTTCCGTGACCCCACCACCGCGCCGCCGGGTAAGGAAAGAATGGGGACTGGTCAAGCAGTTGGTGGATCTTCAGGAACAGATCCTGCGGGAGCTGGAGTGAGGTCAAAAAAACACCGTCCCTGTTGTATCTTAAGGTGGACGTAACTAATGAACTTCAGTCGTGCTCTCATCCACCCACATTGTTTCCAATTGCGAAATCCGTTGATTAATTCTATGTGCCCAAAGTTCGGCCTCAGAATCGTTCGTCTCCAGTCGTTTTATCCTATTGGAATGGTGCACAATAAATATCAACCCACCGACCTGAAAGCCGATTACTATTTGCCATCCAAACAATAAGGGAGAGCGGTCCTTATTTTCCCTAAATCTGGGGTAACCGCCCGAAAAGGTTATGCGTCGTTCTACTCTTTCTCCTATCCATTCTTGTCTTTCCTCCGTCTCTAACGATCCCTCGTAGTACCCATATTGTTCACTTGCGTCATCGTACATTGCCTTTAACCATTCCTTGTGTGAATTAACTCCAGCCCACCGCCATGACGTCTTAAATTCATCCCACCCTATAAATAGCTGCGCAATAATTGCAATAACACCAATCGAGAATATAAGAGTGGAAATGTCGCGACGAGGATTGAAGAATTGTCGACTTTTTTTAGCTGCCTCGGTAATCGGGCTTTCGTCGGTACTCATCATTTCCCTTCCGTGTGTGGAGTAAATGTTACGTGCATGATTGGTTATGATTTTATCACGCTCATATCAGAATTAAAAGGACTAACTGATATCGCACTAAGCACCCTACATGGCACCAACCCCTGCTCATGTGTTCGTAGTTCCGTAACCCCACCACCGGGCCGCCGGGCAAGGAAATAGCGGGGGGGCATCGCTTTACAGCGTTACTCGACAGTTGGATGCATCGACGATCGCCAGTCATCGAACAAACCGCTCAACGATTTGACAATATCAAGGTGCTGGTGCGCGACATCTTTTTGCTCTCCAATATCACTGGATAGGTTGTATAGCTTCCAGTCGGGCGAACGATCGTCCGAACCAATCTTCTCATTAAAACGCACAAGTTTCCAATTCCCTTTGCGGATGGCACTATTATGCACCTTCAGAGTTGGGACGCCATAGCCACCCTCCGTTTTTGGAAGCCAACTGCGATTCTGCCAGCAGAGCCAATCATGCGGTTTGGATGTACCCTCGCCATTGATAAAAGGAATCAGATCAACGCCGTCCGTCGTCTGACCTTTAGGCATCTGCAGTCCCGCCGCATGGACCAGTGTGGGATACACATCCATGCTAGAAACCATCCTGTCGTATACCGTTCCAGCCATCATGCGACCCGGCCAACGTATGATCATGGGAACGCGAACTCCCCCTTCCAGCACGTCGAACTTGTGACCACTGAGAGGTTTGTTGTTAGCATAATTTCTGGAGTGTGCGGCGTACCGAGCGGTACTGCCGCCCCCGCCATTATCATTGAGAAAGACCACTAAGGTGTTATCCGTAATACCGTGCCGGTCCAGTCGGTCAAGCACCCGCCCGATGCTGCGGTCCATCGCCAACAGCATGCCATCGTAGGTGCGGCGATTCTCATCAACGACCATAGGAAACTTGCCTCGATCGCCCTCGAGTGCATGCATCGGCGAGTGTACCGCATTGTAGGCAATGTATAAAAAAAACGGTTGGGCATGGGCGCGATCGATGAAGGAACAGGCCTCAGTTCCCCAAAGATCCGTCAACTATTCCGGAGCCGGAAACTGTTTGCCGTTGCGAAAAACAGGCGTTCCTTTCCAGAACGCCGAGTCCCCTCCGCGAATGGCCACCGATTCGTCAAAACCGCGATCCCGTGGTCCCGCCGTCTCGTACTGCAAACGCTTGTTACCGCTAAGGTGCCACTTCCCGACGTGAGCCGTCCGATAACCGGCATTCTGAAACACCGCGGGCAACAAGGTTTGCTTCAGGAACAGCCGAGTCTTATCTGCACCATAAATATTGTCGTAGATACCGAAGCGCTGCTGGTATTGACCCGAGAGTAATCCCATCCGAGACGCGACACAGATTGGAGCGGTTACGTAGGCATCCGTAAAAAGAGTTCCTTCGTTCGCGAGGCGATCGATATTCGGAGTGGGAATTTCCGATTTTCCAAACTTTGGCAGATCGGAATAACCCATATCATCGGACAGGATGAGGATGATGTTGGGGCCAGACGGACTGGTGGACGATGCACGGGTGACCGGTTTGGACTGCGGCGCGTCGGCTTTTCCTGGACGAACCTGTTTGACCGTTTTCCACTCCTTAGCATCACTGGAGGTGAGGATGTCAAAGCTTGTGGGAATCCGGTCGCGCAACATTCCACCACGATCCCGTGAGAGCACTATTCGATCAACCTTCGTACTTTTGGCCAGTTCAATCTGTGCCCAACCCATGTTCGTCTTCGGGATCCAACTGTTGGCATTTCCATACTTGCCATCATTGAGAAATTGTATCTGGTGCTTTTCTTTATAACCGCTAAGAAGCGAAGACGCGGTTGCCTTACCGCCCTCAGACAGTAACGCAATGTTTCGTGACGAGCCGGGAGCATAGATTTCTAGTTCGTCGATGCATGGTTGACCAAGATTTGCAGCAAAGACCTGTACTCGGACAAACCTCGCCTCGGTTACTTCAAATCGGAAGAGATTGGCAACTCCCGGATTGATTGCAACGGCATCTTGTGACTCGGTGGGTTGTTGCGGGACTTCCGGTAAGGATACGAGCGGGACAAGTTCCCGAATTCGGATATTTCGCAACCAGAACGGCAGGCCGTGATCCTGAATGCCGATGAATCCCTGCTTCGGTTTGGTCGTCAGTTGCGGGTGCGACAGATTCACGTTGTTGACCAGCACACCGTTCAGCCTGACGGTGACCTCACCACTGACGCTCGTCACGCTCATGTGGTTCCACTCGCCAGCGGGCTTTGTCGCGTTGGCTCTCGGAGCGACTCTAGGAAGGATGCCGCCGGTGACGGCATGGGCATCGAGATGCTTAGCGCCGGCCGAATCGCGAATCTGGACTTCAATCACTGTGCCGACGGCCTTTCGGCGATCGGTAACGTTGAAGTAGAGCCCGCTGTTGCCGCCTTTCTCGTGCCTGTATTCAAACTCGCATTGAAAATCTTGGTATTCGTTTTTCAGCCAGAGGTAGTCGTCGTATCGCGTCCAGTCTTTTTCACCTTCACGTGGCTGCAGATGAACAACACCGTGTTCACTGAGCGACCAGTTGCCAGTCGTCTGGAAGTGTTCTTTCAAGTCGCCGCCGGCAAGCAGATCAATGAAGCTTCCAGCAGCTCCGCTGGTTCTCAGCGTCATCAAATACCTGACGATGTGCTTCAGATCGTCAGGTCCTTTGATCAATCCGATTGGCA
>JABJJO010000038.1 GCA_018660825.1 Planctomycetaceae bacterium
AGGTTAGCTCGCACCGCCAACGCAATCTTTTCAGCATCTATTCCAGACAAGCCATTTCGCTCACACATTTCGACTGCGAATGACCAGCGTGGAGTATCATAGGCACGAGATAGTTTAAGTAGCCGAACACGAATACTATTTTCCAGGGCATTATAGAAGCGCCCTTGCTCTTCAGCTGATGCGTTGAACAACTCACTCTTCACTGACGGAGTTTTCATCATGTTCTCCGCTTCTGAACGACTAATTCGGCCGTTTTCGTCGAGGTCCCCGATGATTGGATTAATATTTGTTTGGGCACTGGCGGTCAATATGCATAGAAGCAAAGCCGAGAGTGCTGTGATAGTAGTTTTCAATGAGTTGTTCATTGCTTACACCTTTCTTTTTTGGACCTCAAGTAGTTAATTGCTGCCCACACTCTTAGAATCGAGAATGAATAGGCAATGACCAACGACCCTGCAACTGGTCCAAGCAGAATAAAAAAAACTCGATTTGAATTATCTCACTTCCGCCAGAACAATCAATAGGGAGGTAGCTCAAACTAAGTATTGTTCAAGCGATAACTGCGTCTTTTCTTTCGGCCCCAACCAAGCCGACTCTACATGTACTGGGTAATCCCGCACTAACTAAGTAGCGAGGATTGGCAGATAATCTAATCGTATTTGTTACTCGCACTGGCGAAAAATATCACTCTAGTACCTGCATTCACCTCTCTAGTAGTAAAATCCCCATTTCCATCGAAGAGGCGGTAGGCAGTTACTTTGCTTGTACCGTATGTCGCCCCTAAACTTGGTTACTACATAACGAGCAGCCCACGCCACAGGCGTATCTTTAAAAACGGCCGCTCTTTAAACATAAAAGACCTATTCCAGGTGTTTTATTCTTGTCGCCGCAATCTTATTGATTGGCGGCGTTTTTTATGAGCTAGGGAAGTGAACCGCGCAACGGTGCCCAGCTTACCCGTGGCCGTTATTCGCGGCTTTACCGCGTACTTTTTAGTGCGCTGTCAGTTTCTTTAAAGGAGAAAGTTTTGAAGAAGTATACGAAAGAAGAAGTTTACCAAATTCGAAAAGGAAACTTAGTTGTAGTCGCCCGCACAGGGTGTTACGAAGACTGGGACGTTATCAAGTATGCATTACGCGTTGCTAATCGTGGCGAAGAACACGGCTGTATTGAACACTTACTTGATCGAGGGATGTTCGTGCGACGATCCGATGATGACATCACAATTAATACCAATGAAGGGGAAGTGACGTACCCCATACGACAAGTGTTCCTCAGCGTTTCGCTGGACTTTATAGAAGAAGAGTTTGGTGCAGATTTCTAAGAGGGGCGTGTTAAAGCGACATGGCCCTGGAAAACTGCCAATAGCCCCAGCATTTAATCCCACCGCTTATGGTCCATGTCATACATCAGAACGATTCGCACAGAGCAGGGCGGTTAGTACGGCACGTTCTTCGGGACACATATTCTCCCATCCATCGATCAGTAAGGCCACCGTTTCACTCAGCGTCGCATTTGCCACTGTATTTGCCACTACTTGTTCAGCAGATTTGTCTAACACCTCGTGTTTAATAGGCTCATGCGAGAATCGCTCGAGTCCCTCATCGCCCACTTGAGGCCTATGCGCAGAAAGCTTGTGATGGACCATGACGGGCTGTGACGGGAAATGCCTTTTTTTTTTTTAAAATCGTCCGCGTGATAGAGGGTATAGTGGAAAGTATGTTTGCTTGACATTTTATTCGTTTAATCTCTTCTGTAATTCCAATGAACCGACTCATCAAGTTACACGTTTATGCTTTTTTTATCTATTTCGTCGCAACGGTATCAACTATTGCACAGGACGCCACGGCTCTGAAAGTCAGGGAACTACTCGAATCCCGTTGCTATTACTGCCATGGTGAAGATGGTGCTGCCGAAGGTGGCCTGAACTTCATCCTCAATTATGACCGTTTGGTTACCACCAAACAGATCGTACCCGAAGAACCATTAAAGTCAGGGCTGTATCGCAAGATTGCTCTTGATGACATGCCCAAGGATGATGAAGCCTTGTCTGATGACGAGAAGCAACTTATTAAAGATTGGATTGCCGCTGGTGCACCATCGTTCAATCCGAAGAAGGCAGCGCGTGCGTTTATTAATCCGCGACAGGTCTACGACTATCTGGCCGACGACATCCTCAAACAACCAGAAGATGATCGTAAGTACATGCGATATTTCAGCATCGTGCACCTCTACAACGCGGGCACCGGCGAAGATGAATTGGAAACCTATCGCCGCGGGTTATCGAAGCTTGTGAATAGCCTTTCCTGGGGTGACACGATCGAAGTGCCTCAAGCAATCGATGGGGCAAAGACGATCTACCGAGTTGACATTCGCGACTATGAATGGGAAGGCGGATCGTGGGATCGAATCGGGGACGAGTTTCCTTATAAAATTAAATATGAATTTGACTCATATGAAACGCTCATTCGCGAAACTCAGGCATTAATTCCGATTGTAAATGCGGATTGGTTTGTCACCGCCGCTGCAATTCCACCACTCTACCACGACCTTCTTGAAGTACCTAACACGGCCAATGAACTGGAATCATTGTTGGGAATCAATGTAAAGCTCAACATTGAACGCGGCCGAGTGGTTCGTGCGGGATTCAACCGGTCAGGCGTTTCAGGCAACAACCGAATGATCGAACGACATCGTACACTCGACGGCCCGTATTGGAAAAGCTACGATTTCGGGGAAGTGGATGGCGCGGTCAATAAACGAAATATTTTTGAGCGGCCGTTAGGACCTGACGTCGCCAACGGTTTCGAGCATGATGGTGGAGAACTCATTTTTCCGTTGCCAAACGGCCTTCAGGCTTACATGCTGGTGGACGGAAAAGGTGCTAGGATTGACAAGGGACCGATCTCGATTGTTCAAGATGACAAACGCCCAGACCGCCAGGTGATAAATGGCCTTTCCTGCATGTCCTGCCATGCTCGGGGAATCATTGTGAAACAGGATCAAATCCGCCCAACTGTGATAGCAAACAAACTGGCATACGAACAGGCATTTAATGGTAACGAGGGAGTTGAGCATATATTGGAGCTGTACCCCGGCCAGGAACAATTGGATCGGTTGTTCAAGCAGGACCGGGATCGTTTTGACGCCGCCGTTAAGGCAACGGGCGGGCGAGTCACTGACAGCGAACCAATTGTCACGCTGGCCTTGCGATTTGAAGAGGAGATCAATCTTGCCAGAGCCGCGGCAGAGTCTGGATTGCCGGCAAATGAATTCGCTCGTCGAGTTAAGGCTACACCCGATTTGGGTCGAACACTGGGTTTATTAACGGTCGATGGCGGAACGGTCACTCGAGCAGCGTTCAGAACGATTTTTCCATCAATGGCGGCAGCTTTACGTTTGGACTTAGTTGATCCGCTGAAGGATCCTAAAACAGAAACACGTCCTGCGCGATTTCAGCTATATGAAGGTGGACCCGAGTTTGCACTCATCCCGTCAGGTAAATTCACAATGGGGGCGGAGATTCGTAAAGAAGTGTTTGACCACCCCCCGCATGAAGTTGAGATTACTAAATCGTTCTATTTGGCAACCAGCGTGTTAACTAAAAGCGAGGTGTTTGCTATGACAAGATTAGACGAAACAGATCTAGACGATGACGGAGACATCATACCGCGAGAAGGACTCGCCGTTGAATTTCTTGCACTTAACGGGCCAAAGTTTTTGGAAGGTCAGGTTGCACACCCATTTGAGCGAGTTGACGGCGTTCGTAACGAGTTAGATCTTAAGCCGCTTAATAATTTGCCTACTATTGGCCTAGCTGGTTATCGGTTTAGGCTACCCACCGAAGCAGAATGGGAATACGCCGCCCGAGGTGGTTCCAATGCCCTTCCGCCAACTTGGTTAGGCGACGAATTGGAGAAATTAGGAGATTTTAATACCACTGAGGGCTTAGAACCGCGTGCGGGCAAGCCAAACCCATTCGGTTTGTACGGTGTGCTAAGTACGGTCGGAAACCCGGTATCGGATCGTTACGACCCAAATTACTATAGAGTGTCTCCCCAAAAGGATCCGCAAGGTCCCGAGCTGCCAGAGCCTGATGACTTTATGCAACAAGGTGTTCGAGGCAATCTATTGAATGGACGAGGCAATTATGAAGCAGTGCTTGCTGCTCTCATTAAAAGGGGCGCCTCCGACGGTAGACTTGGCCTCCGCCTTGTACTTGAATTTATTGAGGATGACGATAAGTAGGAAACACCACAAGTCGATGTTATGATCGCAAAACAAGTTAGCTGCCATAGTTGCCAGGAGAAAATCATCGTTCAGGACGATGCTTCGATTGTTGTTTGTACATTGTGTCAAACAACAATCGATGTCAGCGATGTGGAGAGAGATACAACCGCTGCTTCTTCAATTGAAAAAGGGTCGCATGAAACTCTGGATTCTTTTGACTACTCAAGCGTTAATATTGAGGGATATGAAATCACCGGCATGCTCGGTCGCGGTGGCATGGGAGTTGTCCTAAAGGGTGTACAGACTTCCCTCGGTCGAGAGGTTGCTATTAAGCTTCTCAACGAAGAGTTTTCAGACCACGAGATGTTTGTTGAACGATTTGAGAGAGAAGCTAAAGCACTCGTCAGTCAGCGGACGGTTCCACAGAAGACGAGGCGTTTACCGGCAAGAAGATCCCGCCGATGCCCACCAAGGCTCCCGACTTGTCAAAGGTCCGGTTCAGTCAGCCGATAGCGCTGTTCAACGGTAAAGACCTCACAGGATGGAAAGCGCATGAGCCAGAGAAGAAAATGGGATGGAGCGTTGAAGATGGCTTACTCAAGAACACGACACCCAAGACTGATTTCAAGGCCACCGGAGATCATGCCAACCTGAAGACCAAATCGGTCTTCGAAGATTTCTGGCTGCACATCGAATTCCTCGTCGAAGAGCAACGCAACAGCGGCATCTACCTGCGCGGAATGTACGAAGCGCAAGTTGTGGATCGGGACAGTCGCATGCAGGGACTGCAGGGCATCGGCGCGATCTTTGGAATGATCGAGCCAACGAAAAATGCCGGTCGTCCGGGTGGTCAATGGCAGACCTATGACATCACACTGGTCGATCGGCACGTCACGGTCATTCTGAACGGTGAAAAAGTGATCGACAACAAACCTGTCACCGGACCTACCGCCGGCGCCGTATACACCAACCCGGCAGAACCGGGACCGATCTATTTGCAGGGCGACCACACCAACGTATCGTACCGGGACATCTATCTGGCTCCCGTGCTCAAGGATTAGCCCGGCAGGCCCGCCTTCCTTGACGAGAAGGGATTTTTGTCGGAAGATATGATGCCTGACACCACGCATCCAAGCGGGAAGGGCCACGAAGTTTGGGCCAAAGCCATCGCGCCCGAACGGAAGAAAATGCTCAGTAAGTGAATTCGGATAGTTGCGAGAGCTCGAGCAATTGCCAACTATATGGTCAATCAATTTTTAGGATTCATATATCATTCTGTAATTACGGGACCTATTACAGAATTTTTTAAAATGACACTTTACGCAATTATTTTACAGTTCTAAGAGCCATAAATTAACATTGACTAAATTGTTAGCACCATTTACATAATATCTATCTTTATGAGTTTACGCGTAAACCGATAATCAATTTTAGAGATGAAGCCATGAATTTCGATGAAAGTCAACAATTTTCTGTCCAAATTCCCTGCTCGTGGGAGTTATAACAATAGACAGACCTTGAAGCATTCCAGAGTAAAGAGGGAATCAGCATGTTAAAGACTTCCCGAACACCCAACAAAATGTATAGGTAAGTAAAATGAAGAGAAGAACTTTTTTAGAAAGCACCGGTTGCGTTTTGATGTTGCCGGCTTTGGAAAGCTTTGGCCAAGAGGCCAAGGGTGATGATGCTGGGAAAGCGAATCGTTTGTTTTGTATGAATATCGGCAATGGCATGTGCTCCGATAACTTCCCGACGGATACGGGCAAGGGCTATCAGAGCTCTTCTACATTCAAGCCGCTCGAAAGCTTAAAGAATGATTTCACTCTCTGTACGAATTTAAGAAACTACGGAAGCCATGAAAGCACGATGTACGCTTTTGCTGAATATGCTGACCACACAAATCCCCAGTTGATTAAAGACTCGGTTGACGAGGTCGCGGCATCTCACATCGGCAATGACACGCGCATTAGAAATTTGGTCGTTGAACAGAGAAATTCATATGGCATCTCCTGGAAGGGCGGATTGCCCGTTTCCCCAATCGCGGACGTGCAGATTTTGTTCCAAACCATCTTCGGCAAAGTCGACAAGACAAAACGGGCCGAATTGCTGTCGCTCAAAAAATCGATGCTGGATGCAAGTAGAGATGACGCTAAGAGCATGATGCGTAAAGTTTCTGAGGTAGACCGGGTCAAATTGGAAGAGTACTTTTCCAGTTTGCGGGAATCTGAAAAGTCGATCCAACGATCTGAGCGGTGGTTGAATAAAAAACAAGTAGACGTGCCATTCCCTGAAAACGTAAAGTTTAAAACGGACGGCCTCAGTGAGTATTCGCAAAAGATCTTGGTGTGCCCGCACTTCAATCAACGTTCAACTTATTTGGATTTGCTCTTTCTGGCATTCAAATATGACGTCACCCGAGTGGCCAATGTGTATTCGGAATGGAATTGGCTTGGTCATCATACGGATTCGCATCAAGTCGCCAACAAAGTGGGCTTACTAAAAAACATCGAGGCTGACCAAGGCTACATGATGCAGACGGCTCGTTTCTTGGAAAAACTCAAATCAACTAAGACAACAGCGGGCGGAACCTTACTGGACCAGACGGTTTGTTTGATCACCAGTTCTCTGAGTATTAGTAAAGAAGAAGGCCCTCACGGCATGAAGAATAACCCCGTGGTTGTCGCTGGCGGTGGCTTTGAGCATGGTAAACATATTAAGTTTAATGGCACAGATAACCGTAATAATGTCTACCTCGCAGCCTTGCAGCATCTGGGTGTCGAAATCGACAGCTTTGCCACCAGTAGTGAAAGTGCCAAGCTCTAAAGAACGCGGGAGCAATCACGTCGGTATTGCCGGCCTTCGCTTTGCGAGGCGATCGTTACTTTCGCGGAGCGAAAGGCGACTTTGTTTTTTCCGCGCTGCTAAAGAAAGAATGGTTCCATGAAATTCGTTTCCCCCCTCGCGTTTTTGATGGTCGTGGCGTTAGCGATCGCCACTGCGGCTGGTGATGAAAAACCCCTGCTAGAACTCGACCAAAGTAAACTCTTCTTAAAAACCAATTGTGTTAGCTGTCATGGGAATAAAAAGAGCGAGGGCGATCATAACTTTGAAACGTTCTCTGACAAGGACTGGAACGATCAAGAATTACTCAATGACCTCTTAACGGTTTTAAAAGAAGAAGAGATGCCGCCAGAAGACGCTGAGAAGAAACCCTCAACGAAGGAAGTTATCGCTTTCGAACAGCTCTTGATCAAGCAGTACCTGACAATCAAATCCAAGTTGCCCGGCGTTCTAACGCGTTTGAATCGCGCGGAATATGAGAACACGATCAATGATGCTTTTTTTACCAAGTTAGAAGTCAAAAACCACTTGCCTGTAGACAACACCAGGGATGGTTTTGACAATGAAGGCGATAAACTTGTGATGTCACCCTTTGCGATGGATAGTTATTTCCGAGTTGGCTCTGGAATAGCTGAGAAGGTCGTGGGAGGCATGCCCGGGACTTCTACGACCAATCATAGTTATGATAATGGTCTAGGGCGCAGATTAGGTAGCGATGGGGTTGCGCCCTATGAACGGACCAATGACGGTATGACGACCGAAGGGTATCGTTACAATGATGCATCCGCTGGGCTGGGATTCAAATATGGTGATACAGTGCCAGGCCATTACGATGTGAAGGTCAATGGACATTTTACGTTTATTGACCCAACCGTTGGCGGCGCTTTTCTTAAGGAACGTGATTTATATTTCAAGGTTGACCTGGGTAAAGAAAATGAACGCTTGAGAATCACAACCAATATAGACCCTAAGCTCAGTAAAAAAGCACTCAGCACCCAGGATTTTTTATTAAGCGACAAAGTGCGGATCTATTTGGAGCCAGGACAGAATGCTGTTCTTTATAGTTACAATTATTTTTATCCATTGCCCAAGGATCTCAGTAAACTCAAGCCGATACCCCCGCTGCCGGTAGACAAGGCGTTCTCCGGACTTTCAAAAGCGTTATTGCACTTCATTTCGGCTGACGTGACCGGTCCCTATTATGACAGTTGGCCTCCAAAAAACGAGTTTTACAACACCTACTATGAAGACCTGAAGGACCACGACCC
>JABJJO010000007.1 GCA_018660825.1 Planctomycetaceae bacterium
ATTGCCAATTACGCGAACAATGTCACCAGGCTCCGCAACTGCCATCGCTGTATTCAAATTAGAGAATGGACTTGCTATAGATCCATTACCGGACGGATCAGACGATTTATCCACAAACACCGTACGGGACTCATTGCCCACACGAAGACCATCGGTTTCAGTAACGTTAAACCAGGTATTGAGCGTACCGCCGGGAGTTCCGTCACCGTCGGCGTCCAAATCGACGCCAGATTCGTCGGTGATATAATCATCAGCCGTTTTACTAAATACCAATTGCAGTTCATAGTCGCCCTGTGTTTTACCACCTTGGCCAGTACCCTCAACAGCGGGATCGTACGAGTTATTGCCCGTCGAGCTCACGCCTATGTAGTAGTGCCCCTTGGTCACATCGATCGTCAGTTTGGAATCTTCACTGAAGTAGTCATCGTTACGAGCCACCAACTCTTTGCCAACGACAGTGGTGGAACCACTAGCATCCAAAATCAAGACGTCGCGAAAAACAGATACCGCCGTGTCCAACAAACTGACATCTGCCAAGCGCTCGGCAAAGGTTTCGATGTCGAGTGTGCCTGCTTCTGTAATATCTATTTCATAGAGGTCCAAATCACCCGTACGCACGCCGTACAGATATTGCCCATGTGACACGTCATGATCACCCGGGAACCGGGGTTCAGTCGATGCATTGAATTCCAAATCGACATCCTGCCCCGCATCCTGTCCCATTATCGTAAACGGTGCAAGTTCGTCCGTATTTCCCAAACCTAGCAAATGCCCGATCAGACGCGAAGCAGTTTCAAACCAACGCCCTCGATGTTCGTCATTTGGCTCATCTTGAAAATCTTGCTGATCTAAAATTGCCAACCCCTCGAGCCCACCAAACTCTGCGATGCCCAACTCACGACCGTTGCCCGGAATTACCTTTGGGTCAATCGCCCGCATATCTCCCGTGACAACTTTCAAGCCAGTCGCATCCGTTTCCACAAACATCAAACCAAATGCGTGACCATACATCTCAAAAATTTCACGAGCGCGCTGTTTCTGATTCTCCGTAATCGTATTCAACAGCGTATTGCCCAACGGATCTTTTCCGTACTGCAATGGAAAGCTGTAATCAAGTGTTGTCACACTGCCAAGCGCTGCTGGAGCTTTCTCAACGACCAATCCTGTATCTAGGCCATCGACGTAATAGTCTTCACGCAACAGAATAGAAATAACTCCACCGCCTTGATGTGTGGCATTAATCACATACGGCGATTGTGGTAATACGCCAGCAATCACATCCGCAAGCTGGTCGAGTGTCTCAGAACCCGTGAATTGAATTGGAATATTCGCCAAACCCCAAGATCCGTCACTGTCAAATTCAAAGAAACTGCTTTTTAGACCATCCGTCACTTTGATCAAATCGCCTTCCTGAAAACCAGAAGCAGGAACCGTTAGATAACCGCCCTCTACCAGCAAATGATCTTGCACTCGAATATCTCGATGCCCAGGCTCATCTTCGTCGCCGGGGTTAGGAATCACGCTTTGAGGATCAAAGCCGTCGTCACCAATAGTACCCTGCACAATTAAAGACTCAAACACTGCTACGTTAAAGACCACCGAATTGGTAACCGTCTCGACACCAACAAGTGCTATCCGTGAATCACCTGCTAGCGTACCCACACGACTTGCTTGTAGCTTCGAATTACCCGCTGCGTTGATCGAGGAAGAAATGGCATCGGCTACATCACTGGCGATGAAACTTGCTCGGTTGATAACCTGCACACGACGCGCACCAACATCAACAAGTGTAGTGTTACCTTCCTGTTGCAGTCCGTTGGCGTGGAACAAATCGACGAACAGTCCCTGATTCCAACCCAAGTGAATTTCACCTGATGAAAGCACATTACTTTCTACATTTAGACCCGTGGACGTTAATGCGGCAGCAACTAAATCAGCCATTTCTTCGGCTGTCTCAGACCCAGTGTAGGTTATCGCCACACTGCCTGATGTTGTTGAAGAATCACTATCAAATTCAAAAATTACATTTAAAGCCCCATCAGTAACTTCAAAATTGTCACTATCAGCAATCAACGATGCATCTGGAACCTGCAGTATCACGCCTCCGTCAAACTCAAACGGGGTTTCGCCACCATCGACATCGGTAATCGTAAAGCCAGTTCCGTCCGCAGCGGCAACTCCATCGCCTGAAACCGACATTGTCTTACCGATGACTGTCGCACTGTCATAACTCGTCGCTGCATCGCCGATTAGGCTTAGATTTAATTGAATCGGAGTGAACGGCAAGTTGTTATTGTCTTGATACTCTTTGGCACCAATACGCAATCGGAATGTTCCAGCGCCCGCCCCGGCAAGTTCGTCTAGATCACTGGCGTATTTCAAGACAACTAAGTCTGAACCAGGTGAGTAGGTTACTTCCGTTGGCAAGAATACTTCGTCGTCCGTATTCTCAACAGTGTCGTTAGTGAATATCAACGGATAATATTCTTTATCTACCGCTAACGCGGGGTCAAGATTGTCTTCATTGAAATACACATGGATCGTATCCTTGTGTTGCTGTAACCCTAAAGCTGGGTCACGCACGACTGGTTGAGGAACCACTGCTTCGATTTGTGGCCCTAGGTCGAGTTCGAATTCCTGAGTAAAGTTGGCTTCGCCATCAAGAAATACGGAACCGTCAAGATCACTCAAAGCGACAGCTCCAGTACCTCGTACTGAAATTTGATATGCCTCATCCGTTAATGCTTCTCGGAAACGAAATACAATTTGCCGCGCTGACTCGTCAACACCTATGTATCCAGCTTCGATCACTTCGTCATTTGAACCACTCAGTGCAATCGGTGAATAGTCGATCGCGGCTGCTGTGATGTCGGTAGTGCCATCGCCCTCTTTCAACGAAGCTTCCATCAAACCCGACGCCGCAGCGTCGTCATTAATTGCGTCGACGAGTAATTTTGCCGTTGTTTTATTGCCCGCATTTGTGTTGAGGTCAACGAATACTGTCGTACCATCTAAATCGACGACGATTGTAGGCCCCGAGGCATTGTTATGATCGCTCTTGGAAACAACTATTTCGATGTCATTTCCAACGACACCACCGGCCTGAGCCTTAAACTCAATATTCACAACACCACCGGTGCCGAAAAAACTGCTTGCCGAAGCGACCTGAAAATCACCATCGCCGCCACTCCGCAAAATCGTCACAGAACTCGCTGAACTGCCGAAGTCCCTAGATCCGTCAACGCCACCAGTGAAGTCTAATTTCGACATCCCAGCGATACCACTATCTGTCAAATCAACAACAGTATTACCAGCTGCACCAGCAGTCGACTGTGTAATTGTTACAACCGCATTATCGGCAGACGCTGCAAAATTGGCATGTGCATCAATAAGGTTTGCCAAGGCCATGGCGGCGGCCCCATTTGAAGCACCGGGATCCCATCCAGATCCATCTGTGGCCACAGTAAAATCAATGTCGGTGCTTGGCGCACTTGTTGCTCGTAAAGTTACCTTATCACCCGGATTAAGTTCAGTCTGGTCGGTTATAGTAACCGTGGCAGAGGCAGCGTCAGCGGAGCTTACCGCAAAAAACGACGTCGGATCAATCTCGGCGTCCTGATTAAAATTCAACACGATTTCATGAGGGGCGACGTTTAATACATCACCCTCGTTCAACAAATCACCATTATTGGTTTGGATACCAACAAGTTCTGGCACTCCAGCAAGTAAACGGCGGTCTTCAAGCGTCTCTAAAAACATGCGGCGCTGGGGAAGATTAGTGTTGCTCTTTTGGCTTTTCTTCATCTTGGCGGAATTCCTGTCAGTACGACGGATGGACTCGTAAATACTCTTCGCGATTCTCTTTGCTTCTGTAATTTCACAGCGACCACAACATCATTGGCATTGTAGTTACAGGAGAAATGGTCGCAATAAAATTGCGGCTTTTCCCAATTACGACCACATTTCAGCGGTATAACTCCCTCTAAATAAGACGTGCGCAGATTTTGCCCACGCCTATGTACAGAGGCCTATTCTGTTTATTCGGATTATTCCTAGGTCGACATAAACCGAATGTTCCGATTGTGCGAGAAGCGATGAAAAACCCACCCTATCTGGGGGTCTATAACCAAAATTGTTCCGCAAAGACTACCCAGTAACCCTGTCTTGCGCATTCCCCCAACAGGTAATCCCATTTTCGGCGTGTTCATGACAATTGACTACGGTTGGTGAGAATTCGCAACAAATCGCTGTCTTTGAGAAATTCCTTTCAGAATTAGGGGCGCCTTTGGGCTTCGCTTGGCAACCTAAGTAGATAGCAGGGAAAGTCCCTCGCAGTGAACACCTGTTACTGAACACTGCACTTTAGATCAGTCACTTTCCAACAAAGGATTAATCGTTATGTGGAAACCAATCATCACCAAGCTTTTCCCCCTAAACAACCACAAATCTCCTAAACGAGGGTGTAACCAAAAACGATCATTACGATTGGAGACGCTTGAAACGCGAACGATGTTCTATGCAGACCCACTGGCTCTATCCATACCAGACACGCCCTCGCTAGTCGGCGAACCCAAGCCTGTAGGTCCAACAGCAGAGGTTTTTTTGCAACAACAAATCGGTAAACCTACATCGCAGCCGAAGCCCTCACAGATCGATCTGGACGTTCCGCAAAACACACCAACTGAAATCGACCCGTTTGCCAACGATGGCAACCTGTTCCCGCTCGGAAGACCCACACCACCGAATCGCTATGTGCCGGCACCAATCGGAGTTTTCCCTGACGGGTCCGTTCGTACGATTGACCCTGAAATAGACCCGATTGTTGTGCAGCAAATGGACGGTCACGGCACTGGCCCCATCCGTGAAACTACTCATCGTCCAGGGATCGGCACGGGCGCCCCTGTCGGCACAATTGCCGGCACAGACCCTCGTTTACTGGAGCACATGACGCTCGAAGAAAACTGGAAACACGGTGTCGGACCAGTCATTCAGACCACTCAATCTATCGAGATTTCGCCAGACAACCAACACCTCGATGTTGCCGCGATTTACGACATCCTCGAAAACTTCGGAGAGTTTAAAGACGGAAACATCGCCGATGTTACAATCCACAAACCGGGCGCGTTAGACTCGCCGCTTGTACAAGACCAGCATTTCGCTATTTTCACCGTCAAAACTCTCGGCGACGCTCCGCTGAACGATCCCTTCTGGCACCTGATGAACACTTTGCAATTGATGATCAATGAACCCGATGTTGCGGTCCGCCTGCACAATCTACCCGATGAGCACGAAGTGTTTGGGGTAACTCTTGAAAAACATATGTTAGTAGGTGCGCGTGCGTGGCGGGTATACGAGCAGGACAGTGGCTGGATCGTGATCGAAACTGAAGCTTGGGAGCAGCGCAACGGCATCATTAACGATGTAGCAGCAGAGATTGCTGGGCGTGCTGCCATGGAAGAAATCTGGACGCGATACCTTACCAATGTCGCCAATAAAGCTGCCACTGGCGAAGGGAGATTTCACGTACTCCCCAAAACAACCACCGTTCATCCACCGGGGACGAAGAATCCATGGAAGGCCAGAGCTGATAAATACCGAAACGATTTACATCTACATTCACCGTTAATCACGCGTTAAGCAGCAATTTACAACCCTCCGCATTTGCTGCATCCATGAATTTTCCGTCGTGACAGGAAACACATATAGCGGTTCATGAATGAGCAGGTGTGATACAATATCCCCCGTTAAGAACGGCAAGGGACAGCCAACATTTCCATGGCGAATTACGGCCCAGGAGATATCTAAAGTGAATTCAACGCGAACAAACAAACCCACTTCAACCTATATGAAATCTGCTGCTCTCGTGGGTCGCCAGCCTTTTTACATTAAATATGTCATACTAGGAATTTCCGCCAGTGGTATCTGTGGCGCCTTGTATGCGGCGATTCAGGGTTGGGCGTACATTGACAACCAACACGCGGATATTTCAACAATCGCCCATCTCATCGCAGTGGGAATTTCCGCTATCTATGGACTAATCGTAGGTGTACTGATAGGCATTCCCGTAGCGGTAAGCACAGCAGTGTTGCGGGCTCAAACAACGACAATGCTGATCCGTCGCAACCATCCCTGGCAATTCATCGCTCCCTGGGTGTGCAGCTACGGACTTTTTCTAACGCCCGCGCTATATTACTTCGTTGCTCTTACTAGCACACCACAGACGACCATCATCGGGTCACGTGGTTTCATTGTCACCTGCATATTAGTCGCTGGTTTTGCAACTCAGGTTCTCAGCTATATCCGCATGCAACTCGATGACCACAAAACCACCGTGGGCCCAGTGCATTTAAATTAGACCGCCATTCTACAACCCTACCGAAACCACGAAGCGGAGGGCACGGGACTCGAACCCGCAACCCCCTAAGGGGCACGTCATTTCCAATGACGCCGCTAGCCATTCGCTTACCCTCCGTAAGACTTTCCAGTCAACGTGGATGCTAATCTATCACGCTCGTATTGCTAATGAGCTTGATAAACTCCTCGTTCGATTCAAACCGAGAAAGCTGCTTCGTCAACTGCTCCATCGCATCAACGTGGTGCATCGAGGACAACGTGCGTCGCAACATGCTCACAGCATCATAAGTCTCTTTCGGGTGCAACAACTCCTCACGTCGAGTCCCTGATTGATTAATATCAATCGCAGGCCAAACTCGTCGGTCCGAAAGTTTGCGGTCGAGAACCAATTCCATGTTTCCCGTTCCCTTAAACTCTTGGAAAATCAACTCGTCCATACGACTTCCGGTGTCAATCAACGCCGTTCCAACCACCGTCAATGAACCGCCTTCTTCGAACGCTCGTGCTGTAGCAAACAACTTCTTAGGAATGTCCATCGCCTTAATATCCACACCACCGGACATCGTCCGCCCCGTATTGCCAACCCATTTATTGAAAGCGCGAGCGAGACGTGTAATCGAATCCATCAACAAGAAGACATCTTGCCCCATTTCAGCCAGTCGCTGACATCGCTTGACGATTAACTGCGATAACCGTACGTGACTTTCAACATCTTCATCAAGACTACTCGCCACAACTTCACCGTCAACATTACGCTGCATATCTGTCACTTCTTCAGGGCGTTCGTCGATAAGCAGCATAATCAATTTCAAATCAGGATGATTTTTGGCAACACCCTGACTGATGTGCTGTAACATAACCGTTTTACCTGTTCGCGGAGGAGCGACAATCAACGCCCGCTGGCCTTTACCAAGCGGTGTCAATAAATCCATCACTCTCGTTGTCAACGGTTCGTTACCAGTCTCAACGGGTAACCACTGCTCAGGATTAATTGGAGTCAGATTCTCAAATTTCTTAACGTCGGAATAGTCTTCCGGAGCCATCCCGTCAACATCAACCACTTCTGTAAGTCGCGGTCCTTGTGATCTCCGCGCATGCTCAACCAAGCCTCGAATCAACACTCCTTCACGAAGTAAATATTTATCAATGAATGTACCGGGCACAAACGGGTCGGACCGTTCCCGAGAATAATTATTTTTGGGACTACGCAAAAAGCCGTAGCCATTGGGATGCAATTCCAACAGACCAAATCCAGGTTCCACTAAACCGGTACCGCTATCTGGCAAATCGGTTTCATTTGGGCGATTTCGATAATTGCGTCCTCGTCCACCACGACCGCGACCACCACGACCACGACCACGTCGACCTCGACCGCCTCGACCTCGGCCGCCACCGCCGCCACCGCCGCCGCCACCGCCGCCGCCACCGCCACCGCCATCTGAACGATTGTTTCGATTCCTACCCATCATGTACCTTTAAGCTGATTAAAAAATATCTGTCTTGCGAAGTATTTGATTTAAATATTTTCTGTTGTAGAAAGCATATAAAATCCGTTGTTCCAGTTGATCTGCTGCAGTGAAAAGATATCACCAAAACTACAGAAACACCTGTGAGTTAATTCGCTCGTGAGCGAATGTGTGTTGCCACTAAATCACAAGCCAAGCATCGTTGTCAGAAACAACTTAACCACAAGTACAAGATGTACAAGCTGTGGTATTGATTTACCACAGCGGCGAGTTAAGTAAAGAAAACGCTGCTAACGTAACAAATGTGACTGCCCTCAGTCTTCAAAACGACTAATGATCTAAGCAATAATGCCGATTTCAAAAAAAGAGTCAAGCAAAACACGAACTGATTTGTGCTAGGAAGTTCATAGGAACCAATCAAGTAGGCCATACTAGCTATTAAGTTTGTATCCGCAATGGGCCGGAAAAATCAATGGAGATCCACTGAAAACTTTTGACTAACCTAGAAAACAACCCCAAAAAGGGTGCCGTACAATCTTCGAATCTTACCAACTCTACTAGTTACTACCAGTATGATATCGTCGGAGAAACGAAAGCGACTGTACCATAAGTCACTTGTGGGACGTCTGCATTCACCAACAGGTTTACCATTGCTTTTGGAGCCATAAGAATATATGTCATAAGCAACAGCATGAATTACCTTAAAGGCAACCTGCTAAGCACATCCGACAATCTAACCACTGTGCGCAACATGTCAACCGTTTACTGAGATTTTTATTGCGCCGAAGTGCGTTTATTTAGTGCTTTCTGCCGCCAACCGGAAATATCAACATTTTCGTTATATTTTAACACGTATCGATGACGATACATGTATTACCCCCCCCATAGGTGGGAACATCGCCTCTCTTCCCCGATTCATATTTTACTGTTTATTGCATATAAGAGTATTAAATAATGTCTTTTCTTTTCAAAGTTCCCAGCAAGGTGAGATGGGAGTTTTCTTTCATCTTGCCTCCCTCGATACTACTAGCAACAACTGCAGTTTTCACGTTGTTTCTATTGCCGGTGACCCCAACCCAAGCTCAACAACTTGCAACGCCTAATGCAATTACTGCAATAAGCCGCGTTGAACAAATCCAATGGCTCAACAACCTAGAACATGCGCAAATGTTGGCCGCGCAAACCAATCAACCGATCTTTATTCATTTTGTACAAGATGGATGTCCAGCCTGTGAGTTCGCAGCGACTCAAACATTTAAAAACCGCCAACTCATCGAAACAATTCATTCACAATTTATTCCCGTAAAAATAAACATCAGCCGAGCGGATGTTCTACGACAGCAATTTAAAATCAAGCAAACACCAACAGATATCATCCTCGACACCAACCAGACAATACTTTATCGAGAGCTTACTATTTTTGATCCAAAGCGATACGTTGGCATCCTCGACACTCTTGAGATTGCAACCATTGATGATCTCGCAATATCAACCGGTACGGAATTTGACCCCATCTCCACAATGGAAACTACCACTGATGCGTCTAATGACATTGCTCAAATGGATGCGGTTTTTATAACGACAGCGAGATACCCAGATCAGTTCCATCAGCAAACACATCCCACAGGTTCACCACAAATCTCGAATGTCACGATTAGGGCCCAACCTACCAAAACACCGCTCGCCTTAGATGGTTATTGTTGCGTGTCACTGTCCAATCTAAATGGCGCTGGGGCGTCATGGGTTAAAGGTAATCCGCACATAGGCATTAAACACCGCGACCGGATTTACTTATTTTCCAATCAACAAAACCTACAACTATTTCTCAGCAATCCCGATAAGTTCAGTCCAGTCCTATCAGGATTTGACCCCGTCTTATTTACCAACCACCAACGACTTATTGACGGGCGACGGAAATTTGGCGTGGCCTATAAAAAGCGAATTTACCTGTTTCAAAACGAGCATACACTGCGGGCTTTCTGGATCGCGCCAGACAGGTATGCCCAGACTGCACTTGATGCGATGAATCGCACGCGTTAGCTCCATTGGATTTGTTGACGATTATGCCGAAGTTGCGTCACCACGAGTCAACTCGGCAAGGCGTTTCCAAGTCGTCAAACCCGTATCATGTCCGTCACTCCAGACTATACGGATCGCATAGTTCCCAACTAAACTAATCTTTTCAATGCAAACGTCCATTGGCACATCTGCCGGATTGAGCAACGGTTTGCCTGTCCACTCATCAACGCAATGGGCACATCCGCACGCTAATCTCAAGTCACGGTAGAGCAGGGTAGCGGTAATTCCATCCGACCACTGGACCTCCAACTGGGCTGCATCGTCTAGTCGATTAATTGCGGATGGTGTCATATCGCTTCTCCCTTCTAAAGCACTTAAATCAAGCGAACCCATGTGGCAACCTCACAAGGTTGACAATTTTCAATAGATTCGTGGAACATGTGATAATACCTCGGCACTGCCGTACCGGATAGCTATGTAGCCAACCTCTCAAGTTACGGGAGTTTACCCGCTCCTCTTACGCTTCATTTCAGCGAACAGGTGTGGGGACGGAACCAGTTTGAGATCCATTATAGCGTAGGCCGAATCCACCAATTTTGGATAGTCGTCTAATAACGGACTGTCCAACAACTAACTAGTCATCCCACTCCAGCGAGCGGTGCACTGCACGTTGCCAACGGCGATAACGACTTTCTCGTTGTTCAGAATCCATGGATCCCTGAAATTCTTTCTGCAATGCCCAATTGGCACGCACATCTTGCAAATCGTTCCAGAAGCCAACTGCTAAACCTGCTAAATAAGCTGCCCCAAGTGCTGTCGTTTCCGCTACAACAGGCCGCTTC
This sequence comes from Planctomycetaceae bacterium, assembly GCA_018660825.1. Taxonomy (GTDB): domain Bacteria; phylum Planctomycetota; class Planctomycetia; order Pirellulales; family Pirellulaceae; genus UBA721. The sequence goes on from JABJJO010000007.1 coordinate 10,682, forward strand.
ACCGTCACATCAAGCATGTCCGCCTGAAATTGCATTAAGCTATCATTCACGCTAGCCCCCCCATCTACCTTCAGCACTCCGATAGGCGTTGCCGCGTCCGCTGACATTGCTCTCACAACATCCATTGTCTGCAAAGCCATACAATCAAGAGCGGCGCGAGCAAAGTGGGCGGCAGTGGTACCTCGCGTGATACCGACGATCGTACCCCGTGCTGCGGGGTCCCAGTGCGGAGCACCGAGGCCTACAAACGCGGGTACGATTTCAACACCACCAGAATCTTCGACTTGTCCAGCCAAGGCTTCGATTTCACTTGAATCTTCGATCAACTGCAAACCGTCGCGTAACCACTGGACTACCGCACCGGAAATAAAGACCGAACCTTCGAGGCAATATGTAATTTTTCCATTAATTCCCCACCCAATCGTGGTCAGCAATTGATTTTCGCTTTTCACGGGAGACTCTCCAGTATTCATCAAAATAAAACTGCCCGTACCATACGTGTTTTTTACGTCCCCCGGATCAAAGCATGCTTGCCCGAAAGTCGCTGCTTGTTGATCACCAGCGATTCCCGAAATCGGTATTTCCGCGCCGAATAACTCCGGGTCCGTCGTGCCAATCAAATGACTTGATTCGACGACCGCCGGTAACATCGAACGTGGAACATCAAATATTTCCAGCAGTTCATCATCCCACTCGAGCGAGTGGATATTAAACAGCAAAGTCCGTGAAGCATTGCTGTAATCCGTGACATGATGTTTACCCCCAGTTAACCGCCAGATCAAAAAAGAATCCACGGTACCAAATAAAATCTCACCATCCTCAGCCCGTCGCCGAAGATCTGGATCTTGATCTAGCAAATACTTAATCTTGCTGGCACTAAAATAAGCATCGAGTAATAGTCCCGTTTTCTCACGGATCACATCCAATTTTCCAGCATTCTGCACTGCCTCGCAAATACTAGTCGATATACGACTCTGCCAAACAATCGCATTGCCAACCGGCTCACCAGTTGCACCGTCCCACAACACCGTTGTTTCTCGCTGATTTGTAATGCCAATAGCGGCAATATCTTCCGGCTGTACGCCCACATCTTGAATCACTTGTCGAGCAGTCGCGAGTTGACTATTCCAGATATCTTCGCAATTGTGTTCCACATGTCCAGGAGTCGGTAGTATCTGCGGAAATTCTTGCTGTGCGATGGCGACGGCAACTCCATCGTGGCCAAACAAAACTGACCGACTCGATGTTGTCCCCTGATCTAATGCCAATACCAGTTTTGTCATTCTACTTTACTCCTGCGAGGTCATCCCCACTACCCAATTCAGACTCGGTCTCAGGGTCATGGAATCGTGAAATCAATTGATCATAGGTTATCACACCAAGTATGCCACCGATAATGGGGCCCACTACCGGAACTAAATACCACAACGTATTTGGATCTTTAAACACTTGTGATCCCCAACCCGCCACATAGGTAAATAGCCGCGGCGACAGATCGCGAGCGGGATTGATAGCGTATCCACAATTCGACCCAAATGACAACCCAATCATCAGCACCAACGCTCCGACAACCATGGGACCAATATTGCTTTGCGGCGCGAGGTTCCGCACATCGCCAACGGCACAAATAACAAGCAACAGTATGGCTGTGCCAACTATTTGATCCAAGAGTCCAGTCCAATTTGAAATTGTCTCTGGAACCAGATTGCTAAAGGACCGTGGGTAGGTCCCAAAAATACCAGCCGTTGCCATCGTATGGTGACTTGCCTTATCGCTAGACTTGACTTGATGTTTCGTGCCATCGACTCCAACGAAGATTTTAGATTCGGCGGCTTCAACCGCTTCTACATTTTGTATTTGCTCGTAATACACACCATACACAATCGCTGAAGCAACAAAGGCACCCAACATTTGCGCTGCGATAAACGGCACCACACGACTCCAAGGCAACGCGCGACGACAGGCCATGGCAATTGTCACAGCCGGATTAATATGAGCACCGGTAACTCCACCTGCCACATACACGGCCAGCATCACAGCCACTCCCCAACCAAAGTTGATTGACAAATAATCACCATACTGAAACTCAGTAATTTTCTCGACGGAACGGCCTAGGTCACCCTGAGACAAAGGCACACTGACTTTGCCCAATGTTACCTGTGCATTTACACCAAGCCCAAATAACATCAGGACCATCGTGCCCAAAAACTCCGCGCTCATATCTCGCAGTGTCATCTCGCTTTTGCTGACCATAATTCGATCCCTAGTTCACCCCATCGCTAGTGGTAATATTCCTTTGCTCTATTTTGTGACATCTATCGACAAATGTCCACGTAACTCAACATTAATTTTTTGCCGAAGGTGATTTCGACCGTCACCACCACAGGCATTCGTTGAAATCGAAAGGCTTTGACGGATTCTACTAACGGGCGTAAATCGCTGCTACAGATTAAGCAGCTTCTTAACAGCATAAACTTGCAATTCTCGCGCGAGCAACTGATATGCTGCGCGATGTGGCAATGGTGCCCGATCGGCCCATACTGTTAAGCTTCCTAGCAACTTGGTTAACTGCGCGATCGAATCGGCGGTGGAAGCCTGGGTGGGGTTGTTCTGCAGCAACACTTTATCCAATTCCCAACTCATTACCGTCCCTACTTGTGCATCCAGATACGACTCTCGCTGCCCTTGGGGCAACTTCACGTATTCCACAGCACGACTCAATAACCAAACTTCGACGAGGGCAAACGCATTGGACTGCAGGCGTTCCTGATGACCTAGTTTCAATTCCAAATTTATTCCACTGCCGCCGACATCTCCCGCAAACGCTGCTGCTAAGCGTTCCGCCAATTCTTGACGCATTTTGATATCCTGCTTTAACAGATCCTCGGTACACAACCAATACAAAACCGCGCAGTGCATGGACTGTTGCAAGTCTGGTTGTTGCCCTTTATCCGCCTCCATCACCCACTGATCAATTTGATCAAACAGAGCAAACTGACTCGCCACCTCACCAGTTTCCGACGGTCGACGAGCGTAAACCTGCCTATGGATATCTACCCAAGACAAGACGGAGGTCAATTGAACACCCAAAAAAACAACTTGTTCCTTATCTGGCAGATGATGAAATTCAAAGCTGCGAGTGTAGAACCAATGCCGCGTTAGCTCGTCAATATTCCGTTCAAGCAAGGACTGAGTGGAATCATCTAGTGATTCACTCGCTTTCCCGAATGGCGACCAACCACGGTCAAGCTCGTGTTGAAATCGGTTTACCAAATCATCCTTGATCTTGTCATCTTGCGACTCCAAATCGACAAGCACCAACCAATAGGCCAGTTTGTCCAATGGTGTCGAATCTACCTCTGGGTAACTTCCAATCCACCATCGCCATTGTCCAAACGACAACATTGCTCCTGTGGCAACAAGCAACAACACAAACATTAATATTCGACTGGACTTCATATTAATTAACCCGTGACCAAAACTCTCATTAGCACTGAACTTTGCCCAGCGAACAAGAGAATCATATTCAACTAACCATCCTTGCGATTGTAATCCGGATTATACATCAACGCGAGACCAGCATAAAACGCTATGGCACTATTCTCAATCACAAACATCTCTCCCACAGTGGGTTTGTTGGGCAGTTATTGTATTTACTTACATTTCACAAATCTGGTACATATGATTAAAGCAACAATAACAACATCACGTTTCGATTAATTCCGCACTTTTATAAGAAACCAACTATGGCAAAATTCATGACCGCCGTGGAACACCAACTTGGCGCGCCAACGGCTCAATCTCGCCTACAAGATTTCATCAGCCAAATGACGACACAATACGCCGACACCATTGATTCAATGGATGGCACTTGGAATGACAACATCCTCACCTTTGAACTAACCGCCATGCGCATGAAGGTTTCGGGCACGCTTACCGTCAACGACGACGTTATTGAAATACAAGGAACCATGCCCTTTGCGTTATCGCTAATGCGCGGCCGCCTGGAAAAAACCATGGAACAAGAACTTAGGAAATTGCTCGCATGATTTACCAACATCGCACATTTCTCTGTTACGGTTTATTGATTATCGGTTTATCCATAACAGCAAAACCTTACGACCTCTATGGTCAAACTGCTCAACAAACCGTGTTGGCCAATGCCCGCTTTGAACAGCAACTAGAGGTGCTCATTTCTACTCGCTGGGATTTACCATTAAAGGACGTTCTCAATTCGATCAGTGAAACACAACGCGTTGCCATTTTCCTAGATCGTCGAATTAATCCCGCTCAACAAATCCAGCTTGCGATCCAAGGTAAAACGATGAGCACAGCACTGCAGCAGATTGCCAACCAAGCCAATGCTCAAATAAGTCACGTCCGCAATGTCATCTATGTAGGACCTAAAAAAACAACGCATTTGCTGGCAACTGTCGCCGCAATCCATGCCGAACAGCACCGGCGTAATCAAGCGGAAAACACGCGCGTTTTTACGATCGGCAAAAGCACACAATGGAATCGACTTTCACAACCACAATCGATCGTCACTGCAATCGCGGAAACCGTAAATGCACGAATTACCAATATTGAAACAATACCGTTTGACCTCTGGGACAAACATACATTGCCCAATCTGCCTTTCGCCATGCGTATGTCAATCGTATTGGCTGGATTTGATCTTACCTACCAAGTAAACAATGACCGCTCCATCACCCTCATCCCATTCCCAACTGAGGCCAAATATTTAAAAGCATTTTCAACCAACGTCAATGCCGCGAACCTCAATCGCATTAAAAACAGTTTTCCGACACTACAGATTACCAACAACAACGGACAACTGGTTGCTTCCGGGAGATGGGAAGAAATCGATGAACTAGAACGACTATTACAAGGCAACAATATCCATCGGCCAAAACCAACGACCACCTCAAAGCAAGTTTACACGCTAACGGTAACTAATCAAACAATTCAAAATGTATTACAAGCCATCGCCATCAATGAAAAACTGAAACTTGTAGCAACGGCAAAGGCCCAGGAAATCTGGAACAAACGCATATCGCTCGAGGTCAAAGAATTGCCACTAGCCGATCTGTTGCTTCAAGTCGCAGGGCAGGGGAACTTACAATATCGCATCGCCGATAAACAACTGCTCATTACAGTAAAAATGTAAACAGCAGGACATTGCGGTTACAGACCTACTCAGGGATTTTCGCAGAGTCATCGTAGGTGCGACGATCTTGTGGATGCCACAATGGCAACCCATCCTTTACGCGCTCAGATAGAATAGCTAATTTTTCACCGGAACCCGGTAGCGACGCCGTTGGTTCGTAATCATCTTGCTCATGTCCTTGAGGTTCGAAATCCCATATCCCCAACTTAATTGCATCCAGAACTGAATTTGGCACGATCTATTCTCCCGTCACTGTGTGAGAAAAAGTGAATTGAAAAGGTTGGCCGTTACATCTCTTACATCGACGATCAAAAAAATACTGGCAAGCAATGAAGCAGGTGATCCTTTTAAATTTTTACCTGCCTCTTTCAACCGCTTGCACTTCTACTTGTTGACCACCAAGTTAAAAACTTAACTAGACAAAACCAATATCAGATTAAGGCAATTCCACGTCAAGCGAATGACAACAATTTTTCAATTTTAGCTCAAACAATTTATTCGCAAGTATTTTTGCCTTTTTCAAAAACAATTATTGACTACACGACTCAAATTTGCGCCTCTCTATTTTTCTACGGTGACGACGCACTAGTTTTCAGCGCCTAACCGTCAAACACAGTTTCAGTAATGTCATCAATGTGCTAAATTGCAATGCTGCGTAAAAAAATTGCCGGTCACTTAACCTCCTTTCAGCACAACCACTACAAGCCAAGGCCAACTGGTAGGAGCAAAACCTTGAATCAGGTCCAAGACAATCCTCTGAGCGACGACACTTATGAAGTTTGGCTGCGTGGTAACCTACGTGTCTATGCAATCGCTCTTATTCCAGGTGCGATTATCCTTTGTAGTTCGGCGTTTGTTCTCACCAACACGTTTTTTGTAACTCAACTTTGGCTGCGAGTCATCGCAGCAATCGTATTTGGGTTTGCTGCGGTCACCAATACATCATTGTTGCTGTGGCTGAGACGACCACTGCTGGCATACAGCGCTGGACACCTGCTTGTTTACTTGCGACCGCCACACGTCATTCAAGTGCCTATTGAATTTGTCGAGGTTTTTTTTGCCGGCCAAAGTGAAACCCAGATGTCGCGACCTATAACGCAAACCACAGGCCCTGCACCCGAATCACGAAACATCGTTGTCCGACTAGCCGAACGGGCAATTCAATTCCAACAACACCCCGTTAAACCAACTCTGGGTTCGTGGGAAGGTGGCTACATTGTTGTCCGAGGTACGTGGTCAGAACCAATAAATAAAGCCCTGTTTCGCCGCCTTAACAGACGGTTGATCGAAATCCATCGACTACAAAAGAACAGTATTGAAAACGACGACGACAACCTTAAGAGTTCCGGTTTAGGCGATAAAAATTGCACGATCGCATCTTCAGATTGCGAGGACCACCGTGACTGAACTCCTCATAAGCGTACGTAATGCCAAAGAAGCAAAGACTATTCTCAACACCGTACCCGCACTAGCGATTCTTGATATCAAAGAGCCTCGCCGAGGCGCACTCAGCGCAACATCTCCGGAAACATGGCAAAGCGTCGCTACGTTAGACAGAGGCAGCACCTTGCTAAGCGTCGCGCTGGGGGAGTTAAGCGAGTACGACTTAACGACCTCAAATCAGATTCCCGACAGTGCACGTTATGCAAAAATTGGGTTGTCTGGACAAGTAGAAACAAATTGGATTGTTCAATGGAAACGCATCGCCGCGTCACTCCCACACGCCACCGATCTCGTCGGTGTAATCTATGCTGATCACCAGTCTGCCAATAGCCCTACTGCCAATTGCATTGTCGATACATTATTGGCAATAGGCTGCCGAACTTTCCTTATCGATACGTTCGACAAATCTCAGGGCAACTTGCTACACCACCTGAATTGCGAATTCCTCAAAAATTTTAACTACCATATCGAACAACAAGGTGGCGTCTTAGTACTCGCCGGCTCAATCAACGCAACCATTCTTACGGACATTCTACAGACCGGGGCACAATATATCGGCATTCGCGGCGCCGTCTGTGCCGGTGACCGCAAAAACCAACTTAGCCAAACTGCTACAATGTCTTTTTTATCATCGCTGGAACTTTCATCCTCAGGAATTTAATTTTTGTCCGACCCTATCATCCAAACCGACTCACAACTAATCCAGTACATCCAACGTCACAACGCCTGCAAAATCATTGGCTTTGATACCGAATTCATTTCCGAAGACACCTATCGGCCAGAATTATGTTTGATTCAGGTAAACGCTGATCACGATATCGCCTTAATCGATCCGTACGACATAGCCGATCTCGCGCCATTTTGGCAGTGGCTCACCGATCCCACTCGGACCATTCTTGTTCACGCTTGTCGCGAAGAACTGCGGTTCATTTTCCAAGCCACCAACGAAGCTCCCCAAAACTTGATGGACATTCAAATCGCGGCGGCCTTTGTCGGCTTAGAATACCCCGCTAGTTATGGCACGCTTACCAAACGCTTGCTTGACATCTCTCTAAACAAGGGCGAAACGCGCACCGATTGGCGAAGACGCCCTTTGACTGACGCGCAGTGCAACTACGCAAGAAAGGACGTCGAACACCTCGAACCAATTTACAACCTACTCATGTCGCAATTGGGTGAAATGGGCCGCACAGACTGGCTGTTCAGCGAACTGCGGCGGCAACAAGACCATATTCTGCATCAAGAAACTTCACCGCAATGGCGCAGAGTATCTGGCAGTGGCTCACTAAACCGTCGCGGATTGGAAATTGTAAAACAACTATGGCTGTGGCGAAATGCTACTGCTCAGCAATCCAATACGCCACCACGGCGCATTTTGCGGGATGATTTGATTTGCGAATTAGCTCGACGGCAATCTGATTCACTTGAAAAGCTGCGGCTCATCCGAGGCATGCAGCATCGCCAAGTCCAGAAGCGAATTCCAGCCATCCAGGATATTCTACGTCAGGCACTTGATACGCCCGCGGAAGACTGCCCACAGCGACAGCGGAAATCTAAATCTCCCCAACGGACTACACTTAGCCAGTTTCTCTTTACCGCGATTTCAGATCATTGCCAACGGAACCATATGTCGCCCGGACTTGTGACAACGATGACCGATCTACGAGACTATCTGGACCTTAACTATGGTCACAGTGCCCACAGCAAAAAACGCCAACCACTGCTGAGCACTGACTGGCGTAAAGAATTCATTGAACCACTGATCCAGGATATTTTAAGCGGAAGACTAGTAGCCCATGTCACCGACCCCACGTCGGATCAACCGTTGTCATTTAAACCCTATTCAGCGATAAACCCTAACAGCGACTAGCCAAGTCTGTCACGACCACACGTCAAAACCAGTATTCTCTTGGTTTCGCTCAACTGCAATATGTGAGAGCACTGGTCTAATCTGCAAGTTAAGATCTCATAGGTAACTAGTCCTTCCGCATTTTGTTGCATTATCACGATCCTATTTCCCAGCACCTTTTGCTTCCAGCAGTACTGGGCCCTCTTCCGTTGTCAAAGCGGGCAAGAACCACGTCATTTCTTCCTGAATTAACGTCGTTGCCGGATCTCGACCAACTAGCTTAACGCGGATTTTATGTCGCCCTTGCTTCTCAGCTCGAGCATGCACTTTAAGCGTAACTTTCTCGCCTGGTGCGATGCTAGCTATTGAATCAAAGATAACCTGACCAGGAATCAATTCCGCCGTTTGACCTACTGTTTTGATTGGTTCCACGCCGTACCCAAATTGAGCGATGATATCAATTCCATGCGCCACTCGCGTACCACGATTAATGACTTGAATCTCATAGACAGCCAGTTCATCCATCTTCACTGGGCCAGCCGGATCACTGACAATAAGTTTTAGGTCAGCAACACCACGAACACGCGTCACGACTGCTGCCGATCGCGTCTCCGCCGCTACCGCCTCCACTCGCATCGATAATTTATTTTCACCTTCATTAAACAAAATACATTCAAATTCGAATGTTCTAGTCGCGCCGGGTTCAACAACGCCGATGTCCCAAGACATGTTACGCTTG
>JABJJO010000099.1 GCA_018660825.1 Planctomycetaceae bacterium
ACGGTTAACTCTGGCTTTTGCACCTGTATAGTGTGCCATGACGATGTCTCCTTAAAATTCTAATAAAAACAGAAGCCAGTTAATGGTCTGGTATCTGCTGGATGATTCCCGCATCGTTAATCTGGGAAATGGTTCACCCATGGAGGTCTTTAATAAATTGTTAAGACCCCATCATGACGTCGATTTCAGACATCCTCAAGGGGCTGAATGTCGCAAAATAGGAGAATCTGGGAAAATATTACTGCGGTCTTTGCTTGAGCTGCGTTTTTTGTGATAATAGTATTAAGCAAGTTGACGTGCTGTTGGTATTATTCACGGGCACCGCTCAAATTGTCCTGCCTCAAGAAAACCTTCCTATTACATAACTCAATCAAGCAACTCGGAACCACTAGACTTGTTGCTGAATTGTGATTTTGATTACAGCGGCTGAGAATTCTCATGAGATTGTCTCAATCAATTATTTTGCTTGCACTTGGATTTGTACCATTATCGATGGTTCAAGGTGAAACCCTGATTCAAGATGTCGTGGATTCGATGTTAGATGCGAAGATGCAGCAAGTGAACATTACAGCCGCTCCGATGGCAGATGATTACAACATACTGAGACGGACCACATTAGATTTAATTGGCCGTATACCAACCTCAGCTGAAGTCGATCGATATGTTACGTCAGAGGATAGCAACAAGCGGGAACAGATGGTTGACCAATTGTTGCAATCTCCGGCGTATCAAAAACATTTGGCCTATGATTTGAATTTGCTGTTGGCACCCGCGGGTAACAACGAATTGCAAAATTTTTTAGAACAGGCAGTCACGCAACGTCGCGGTTGGGATCAGATGTTTCGCGCGATGTTGTTGGGTGATTACGAGGATGAATTGGAACGCCAAGCGATGAAGTTTGTGAAATTGCGAGTGAAAGATCTCGACAACCTTACCAACGCGACAAGCAGTTTGTTTTTTGGGGTTAACATTAGTTGTGCTAAGTGCCACGACCACCCATTGGTCATTGAGTGGACTCAAGCTCATTTTTATGGCATGAAGTCGTTCTTCAATCGTTCGTTTGAAAATGGGGATTTTGTTGGTGAACGTGATTATGGAGCGCTGCAGTATCAAACGACGGACGGCAAACAGTTAGATGCACAAATGATGTTTCTTTCGGGCAAGGTTATTGAAGAACCGCAGTGGACATCGCCGGATGCGGAAAAACAAAAAGCGGAAAAAAAGCAACTGGAACAATTAGCAAAAGACAAACAACCGGTACCAGTTCCGCAGTACAGTCGTCGTGCTCAATTGTTGGATATCGCATTGAATGGGGATGATCGCAGTTATTTTTCCAAGTCGATTGTTAATCGCATTTGGTATCGTACCTTCGGATACGGGTTGGTGATGCCGCTCGATCAAATGCACCCGAGCAACCCCGCGAGTCATCCGAAATTATTGGATTTTCTTGCACAGGATATGAGTGACCATGGATACGATTTAACTCGGTTGATTCGAGGTTTAGTGTTAACGCAAGCTTACGCTCGCAGTAGTCGCTATGATGGCGAAAATCGCCCTCCTCAATTGTGGTTTGCTGTGGCCAATGTCAAACCTTTAACGCCACAACAGTATGCAGCAGCACTGTTGTTTGGCGCTCGAAATCCAAGCCAATTTGCAAGTGAGGATGTACTCAAGACTCAGGCTGAGATTGAATCGGTGCATGCACAAGCGAGAACATTAGCGGTGAAGTTTGATGTGCCCAGCGATGAATTTCAAGTGAGTGTTGATGAAGCGTTGTTGTTCAGCAATGATGCTGCATTAGAAAAGGATTTATTAGCTAACCGAGCAGATCGATTGATCGGTGAGTTAATGATTTTATCAACCGATGCGGAAGTTGTTGCGACTGCTTCTAAATCGATTATGAATAGGCCTGTGACTAAGCAAGAGCAGCGGGTAATGATGAAGTATTTAAAACATCGCCAAGATCGCCGAGAAGCGGCAGTTATTCAATTAGTATGGGCGTTGTTGACGAGTAGCGAAGTTAGGTTCAATTATTAGATTTGGTGTGATTTGATTGAGTGTCTCTATGGTTCGTCATTTATGTTAGGTAGATATTCGTTATGACATTGCAAAATTCATTTTCACGACGACGTTTTTTGGGTCAATCTACGCTTGTGGGAGCTGGTGCAGCCGCTAGTGTTATGAGTTTGGATATTCTGAAATCAGAAGCGTTTTCAAAACAATTGAAGCAAAAAGGCAAGCGTGTTCTGTTGCTGTGGCTCGCGGGTGGAGTGAGCCAGCTAGAAACATTTGACCCCAAACCGGGGCGATTAACTGGAGGGCCATTCCAAGCGATTCAAACGGCGGTACCGGGTGTTGAAATTTCAGAACTGATGCCCAAGATGGCTACGCGTTTAAAACACACAGCGATTATCCGCTCACTGAATACAAAAATTGGGGACCACGGTGGCGGTGCTCGATTGATGCATTTAGGGCGACGTGATGAGCCTAACTTGAGTTATCCAGACATGGGAAGTGTGATGGCTCGTGAGTTAGGTCGCCCGGATAGTAAGGTGCCAGATTATGTAACCTTTTATACCGCGACGGAAGGTCGCGGTAATGCAGTTGGACAAGCTGGTTTTTTAGGATCTCGTTATGCCCCGATGTTTTTAACAACGGGCAACAAACCTCAGAATCTTGAGCGGTTGGAAAGTATCAGCGATTTAGATCATCGTGAGCGCGCAGATTTGCGGCGAGTGCTTAGCGCTCGATTTACTCAGGGCAGAGTGTCGCCAGCATTGGGTAGTCATAACGTTGCTTATGGTCGCGTGCGGGGGTTGATGAGCAGTGAAGCGTTGTTTGATATTACGCGGGAGCCTAAAAGTATCCAAGATAAATATGGCCCTAGTTTGTTTGCACAACAAACGCTTGTCGCTCGCAGGTTGATTGAAGCGGGAACACCGTTTGTAAAAGTCTCGCGGGCTTGGTGGGATAGCCATGGGCAAAATTTTGAAACTCATCTCGAGATGGTCACGGAACTCGATCATGTCATGTCGACGTTGCTGGATGATTTGCAGGAACGGGGATTATTAGAAGATACTTTGGTGATTACACTTTCTGAGTTTGGCAGAACTCCGACGATTAACGGTAGCTTGGGTCGTGATCATTTTGCGCGGGCTTGGAGCGCGACGTTGTCGGGTTGTGGGATCCGAGGAGGTACGGTGTTTGGCAGTACTGATGAAGATGGACAACATGTGAAGGATGGTGAAGTTGGTGCGGCGGAATTATTTGCAACGATTTATGCCGCGGTTGGAATTGATCCGCAGCATGAGTATTATGTGGGGTCGCGACCTGTGCCGTTAGTCGATAGTGGAACGGAAGTAATTTCCGAGGTATTGGCTTAAGGTGAGCGTGGCAAAGTTTATGCGACCGTTGAATAATAAATAGGTGAAATGAGATGGCTGAAATTGGACCGAAGTTTTTCAAAGAAGTAAAACAGATTAGTCGTGGTGATATTCTGTTGCGTATCAGTCATCAAGCATCGATGCAGTCAGTATATGTCGGTAGTTCCGATGCGAAAATCTACTCGGTCGATCCTTTGGCTGACAAACCAGAGTTTCACGAATTTCAAGGTCATACTAGTTACGTGATGGGCTTGGTGGACACAGGAAAGCACTTGGTTTCGGGGAGTTACGACAGGAGTTTGATTTGGTGGGATAAAGAGTCTCGCGAAATTGTACGACGAGTTGAGGATGCCCATGACCGTTGGATTAGAAATATGTTTTTGTCACCAGACGGACAGACTGTGTTAAGTGTCGGTGATGATATGGTCTGTAAATTATGGGACGCTGAATCAGGTGAGTTAGTGCGGGAATTAGTATCTCATCAGAAAATCACGCCAAATCATTTCCCGAATATGCTCTATGCAACGGCAGTGTCTCCTGATGGAAAGTTAATTGCCACCGTCGATCGCATTGCTAAGATTAAGATTTGGGATTTTAAGACAGGTGAAGAAGTGACAGAGTTTGAGGCGCCTAAGTGCTATACGTGGGACCCCCAGAAACGGATCCACTCGATTGGTGGAATTCGCAGCGTTTGTTTCTCACCAGATAGTAAATCGGTTGCCGTTGGTGGAATTGGTCCGATAGGTAATATTGATCATTTGGAATCACCAGGCCGAGTTGAAATATTTAATGTAGCGTCAGGTGAAAAAACGCATGAATTTGAAGGCGACAAAAAAATCATTGGCTTAGTGGAACAGATAGTGTTTCACCCGTCAGGTAAGTGGTTAATGGCTGTCGGCGGAAAGGAAACTGGCTGGGTGCAGTTCCTTGACTTAGAAAAGAAGGAAGTCATTCGTCAAATTGATGCGCCGATGCACGTACACCAAGTTGCGGTGACGGATGATTTTAGCACAGTGTATGGCGCCGGTCACGGCAAGTTGATCGTATGGAGTTTGGTCCAGTAGGGGGGCCAGGCCTTATCAGAGTTTACCCTCGGCCGACATAGAGTTGTTGGCTTGGTAGGACAACGGCATCGAGCATCTCAACGTGTGGAGGCAACGTGGCCATCAGTAGTGCAACTTCGGCGATGTCGTGTACGGACATCATCGGTTCTTGATCGGCATCGGAAGCACTTGCCGTGCGACGTTCCGTTGCAATGTTACCTGGTTGCAACCCACAGCAGGTGATGCCAAAGTCACGGCCTTCAAGAGCGGTGACTTGAGTGAGTCCTGCGAGGCCAAACTTGGAGGTTGAATAGGGAGCGGAACTATGCCGCACTCTGGTGGCCGATATCGAGCCAACATTGATAATCCTACCAACGCCTTGAGGTTTCATGATTTGAAATGCCTGTTGCGTACACATAAACGGCCCACGAAGGTTTGTTTTGATGACGTGATCCCAATCTTCGAGTGAACATTGATCTAGTGGCCCACCGTTAAAAGCTCCAGCATTGTTGACGAGCAGGTCGAGTTGTTCGAAGTTGTCTTTGAACTTAGCAAACATCGCCGTGACGTTGTCATGGCAGCCAATGTCGCCGGCATGCGTGACGATTCGCAGATCATGTTTGGCGGCGCTGCGAGCTTCATCAGCCATTGATTCAAGATCTTGCTCGTTGCGGGCAGAGATTAAGAGATCACAACCGGATTGTACGAAGGCTAATACGATCCCGCGTCCAATTCCTTTATTGCCTCCGGTAATGATGGCTGTTTTTCCGGCTAATTTTCCCATAATGTTGCATCCTTTGGTCGATAGTATTAAGTAACAGAGTGTCCTCGAAACGAGTCTGAAAATTCGTATGGCCAATGGTTCAGTCTGTATTAAAATTTAATCCATTGTGTCGCGCTGTACTAGTTGAGTACAGTAAATGGTCACATTGAATCAAGTTTTCCTAGAATCGTGGATTAAGTGTCACAAAAGTGCCGTACATCAGTGATAATACTTATTGTTGCTCGACAGCTTATTATGCAGATGTAATAATGTAGTCGATTAGTAAGTGTTTTTTTTTATCAGTTTGTGATTCTTCAAACTTCGTTGATACACATACATATAAAGGGTACGCGATGCGGATTTCTACTTGGATGTTGTTAGCTGCCACTGTTGTTTTGACCATTGGTTGTGGTGACGATGAAAGTGCATCGACTTCGGATTCATCTTCGGAGGACCAAGTTGCATCGAATGCTAGCAGCGGCGATGCCTCGGGTGGAGGCGGCGATGCCTCGGGTGGAGGCGGCGGTGGAATGGAAGGCATGATGGGCGGTGGTATGGAAGGTGGTATGGAAGGCGGCATGGAAGGTGGTATGGAAGGCGGTATGGAAGGCGGTATGGGCACCGGTGACATGGAAGGTATGATGGGCGGCGGTGGTATGGAAGGCGGTATGGAAGGTGGTATGGAAGGTGGTATGGCGGGTGGTATGGAAGGCGGTATGGAAGGCGGTATGGAAGGCGGTATGGCGGGTGGCATGGGAGGAATGATGGGCGGCGAAGGTGGCGGAAG
>JABJJO010000006.1 GCA_018660825.1 Planctomycetaceae bacterium
GTGGTGACCGAGGTGGTGACCGAGGTGGTGACCGAGGTGGTGACCGAGGTGGTGACCGAGGTGGTGACCGAGGTGGTGACCGAGGTGGTGACCGAGGTGGTGACCGTGGTGGTGACCGAGGTGGTGACCGTGGTGGTGACCGAGGTGGTGACCGTCGGGGCGGACGTCGTCGTAGTCGCGATTAATTTTGATCCACAATTATTTCAAAAAATACCGATAACTGGGTCACTTCAGTTGTCGGTTTTTTATGTATGTGCTTAAAAAACGGCACTGAAAGAAATATGGACTTTGAGGTAAAATGCAACGGTGGTTAGTTTGGTTTTCTTTACGGAGATAGTCACTTTTAGAATTGAATGAAGATTTATGGTTGATCGTGAATTAGAAATTTGGCAAGAACGCACTCAGCAATTGCAATCGCAGTATTCTGAGTTAGCGCAAATCTCCGGATCACTGGCCCACGAAATCAAGAACCCGTTATCGGTTATTCGGATGAATATGGAATTAGTGGAAGAAGATCTGGTCGACGCTGAGTCGCCGCGAGAGCGGCGTGTTTGGACAAAGATTCAGACCGTTCATGACCAATGTGTTCGCCTCGAACGCTTATTAAACGATTTCTTGAAATTTGCGAAATTGCGGGATTTGGATTTATCCGTTGGTTCATTGAACAAGCAGATAACTACGGTACTGGACATGTATGAGGCACAAGCTCGATCGCAAAACGTTGAAATTGTGCGTTATATGGATCCCGAATTGCCGGCGATGCGGATGGATGTTGAAACATTGCAGGCCGCGTTGGCGAACTTAGTTAAGAATGCTTTGGAATCGATGCCTAATGGTGGCGAGTTAACAGTCCGGACTCATTTAACCCCAAGTGGGATCGCTATGAACTTGATTGATACTGGATGCGGCATGAGTGAAGACACTGCGTTGAACATGTTTACGGCATTTTACACCACAAAACCTGCCGGATCTGGACTAGGATTGCCAATGGCTCGCAAAGTTGTAAGTGCTCATGGCGGTCGTATTGGAGTCGAAAGCGAAGAGGGACACGGCACCAAGTTTACACTAGAATTTCCAACTCCAGCTAGAATTCAAGAGTGAGGACAAAATCGTGGCAGAACCGCAAGAAACAACAGAAACAACAGAAACAATTGGAGCCGGCGAATTAACTAACAGTGACTTCCGGATATTGGTGGTCGATAACGATCCGCCTCTTGCCGCAGCAATGACGGAGAGTCTTGAGACTGAAGACTATGCAGTCAGCGTCGCCACTTCAGGCCCGGACGGTCTAAAGATGATTCAACAAAATAATTATGACGTTGTCATTACCGATTTAATGATGAACGATGTGGATGGAATGGCTATCTTGGAGCAAACTAAGCAATTGTTGCCGGATGCAGAAATCATCATGGTGACGGGGCATGCATCGGTTCCGTTAGCGGTAGAAGCGATGCAATCTGGGGCGTACAATTTTTTAGAGAAACCAATTACCCCCAAACGGTTGCGAGCAATTACAGTTCGGGCTATCCAATCCGTTGGTTTGCGACGGCAGAACGCTGAGCTTAAACAACGCTTAGACGAGAAGTTTGGCTTTGACGGGATAATTTATTGTAGTGCTAAGATGCAGGCTGTCATTGATCGATTGAAGCGGATTGCTCCGACCGACGCGACTGTTTTGATAACGGGTGAAAGTGGAACGGGCAAGGAGTTAATTGCTCAAGCGATCCATCAAAACAGTCCTCGTAAAGGCAAACGATTAGTGCCATTAAACTGCGCAGCGGTCGCAGAAAACCTAGTTGAAAGCGAATTGTTTGGTCACGCGAAGGGGGCGTTTACGGACGCTCACATAGATCGCATGGGGGCATTTGAGTATGCAGATGGCGGCACGTTGTTCTTAGATGAAATCGGTGACATGCCCTTGTCCACACAAACCAAGTTGTTGCGAGTATTAGAAGAGCATCAAATTACTCGAGTGGGCGACCATCAACCACAAGAAGTGAATGTGCGGGTCATATCTGCCACCAATCGAGTGTTAGAGCAAGCGGTTGCAAATAACGAATTTCGTAATGATTTATACTACCGTCTAAACGTTGTTACGATCGAATTGCCGGCGTTGCGTGAACGACGTGATGACATCGTGCCGTTAGTTGATCATTTTCGTAAGCAATTTTGTGACCGTCACGCCAAACAAGTGGAGTCTATCTCGGCAGAAGTCATGCGACAGTTATATGCACATGCCTGGCCGGGAAATATTCGGCAATTGAGAAATACAATTGAGAGTATGATAGTATTGGACACCGATGGTGTTTTAAACGGAGATGATTTACCACCTGATTTTGCTTCCGATGAGGATGTGGAGCTGCCAATTACCTCTGGTCCTTCAGAGTTGATCGGGCAGTCATTGTCTAATATTGAGCGTTGGGCTTATCAAGAGACATTGAAGTTGACGGACGGTAATCGTGAGGAGGCAGCTCGAATTTTAGGAATCGGAGCTCGGACTGTATACCGAAAACTCAAAGAATTTGATTTATAGAAGCGTAGTTTATAATTGAATCCAACGGATGGGATGTGTTATGCCTCGGATAGAGCAGCTTTCAACAAGCATTATCAACAAAATTGCCGCTGGGGAAGTGATCGAGCGGCCTGCGAGTGCTGTAAAAGAACTGATTGAGAACGCCGTGGATGCCGGAGCAACGCGTGTTGATGTCACGATTGAAGAGGGGGGCAGTCGTTTAATCCGCGTCGTTGATGACGGACACGGAATTGCCGCTGACCAAATGGAATTGGCAATTGCCAGTCACGCTACTAGCAAGATTCGGTCAGCGGACGATCTGTTCTGCGTGCGAACTCTGGGTTTCCGTGGCGAAGCGTTGGCTTCGATATCAGAAGTGAGTCAAATGACGTTGCGTAGTCGGACGGCGGACGAGGAAGTGGGAAACATCTTTGAAATCAGCGGCGGTCAACGTTCAAACTTGCGACCAACGGGATGTCCAACGGGAACCTTGGTAGAGGTGCGAAACCTCTTTTTCAACACTCCAGTCCGGCGCAAGTATCTCAAGACCGTGCAAACAGAGATGGGACATATCACGGAAGCTTTCACTCGGATTGCTTTAGTCTATTGCGACATCCATTTTAGTATCAAACACAACGGTCGGCTAATTCATGATTTACCCGCCGTTGATAATTGGAAGGATCGAATTGCTCATTTTTTTGGCAGAGACTTAGCCCAAGGATTGATTTGGGTGGAAAGTGAAATCGATGACGTCGTTATTTCAGGCTACGTCGCCGACCCTACCTTCTTTCGTTCTCACACGCGCATGCAATTTCTGTTTCTCAACGGTCGACATATCCGCGACCGTTCCTTACAACATGCGCTTGGTGAATCGTATCGCGGGTTGTTGATTCACGGTCGCTATCCGATTGCATTCTTAAAAATGGACATGCCAGCGGAAATGGTTGATGTTAATGTGCACCCCACCAAATTAGAGGTTCGATTTCAAGATAGTCGTAAGATGTATAGCCAAGTGCTAAGTACAATTCGGAATAAGTTTTTAGCGACCGACTTAACGGCACGAATTCGTGAGTCTGGACAAGGTGACGAACAAGCCGTTCCGACAGAGCTGGCATCGGAAACAAACCCACAGTTTAATTTTAATGCCGCGCCGGCAACTAGTGATGTTTGGGGAATTGGCGGTCGCTCACCTCAGATGCCAGATAGTTTTCGCCAGGCATTAGAGCCGACAAATATTACATCTGCAACTTTGACCGAGCAGCCCAGCGATCGATCTCAGGTGCCGAGTGAAACACTGGATGGCCGAGTCGTTTTCAACTCTGCCGAAAGATCAAGTTGGGGGATTCAAGTCCAGAATCGATATATTATTACTGAAGATGAACGCGGGATGCTCGTGATTGATCAACACGCGTTGCATGAGCGAATATTGTATGAACAAATTCGAGAAAAGGTGTTAGCGGGCGAGTTGGAGATCCAGCGTTTATTGGTGCCGGAACCAGTGACCTTGGCATCTGCCGAGTGTGCATTAGTTCTGGAGCAGCAAGATCAACTGCAACAGTTAGGCCTTGAAGTTGAAGCGTTTGGCGGCGATACAGTTTTAGTATCAAGTTACCCAGCTATGTTGCGTCGGGTCCGGATCGAGGAATTGTTGCGGAGCGTGATAGAAATTATGATTGTCGATGGTGAGCAACTCGATAAACGCGATTTGCTCGATGAACTGATGCATATGATGTCCTGCAAAGGTGCGGTTAAAGCGGGGGACTCTTTAACGTCTGATGAAATCGAATCGCTATTAGAGTGGCGTGCGCTATGCCAAGATTCGCATCACTGTCCCCATGGGCGGCCTACAAGTTTAGTTTTCACTCAGGCTGAATTGGACAAGCGATTCCAGCGGACAGGTATATAGAATATGTCATAGCGATTTCATTAATGGAGATGAAATTCCATATGACAGGTGAATAGGCGAAAATATGGTCGTAAACGGGATTGCCGTTAGAAGCTATCATATAAGGGGTATGTAGCAGGGAAATTGACTTGATTATGACTTTCGAATGGACGAATGTAAGTAAAATAGACTTTGTTTGTTGCGAGATAACTTTTTGGTGGTTAGATAGAGCAGAGATGCGATTGTTTTTGAAAAATACGAGGTGCTCATTGTGACAGAAACGGATGTTGAATCATCTTCCGTTATTTGCGTTAGCATTGGCCGTGGGCGACACAAGCAGGTGATCGCTGAGCACCGCCATTTGGTGGAGCAGGGTGCGCGGCTCGTTGAAATACGTCTAGATTATATTCGCCGTAATGTCACATTACAGCGACTACTTAAGGATCGCCCGTCACCAGTTGTGATGACTTGTCGGCGTCAGCAAGACGGTGGAAAGTGGGAAGGTACAGAAGAGAATCGGATTATTCTATTGCGAGCGGCGATTGTTGCGGGCGTTGATTATATTGATTTGGAAGAAGACATTGCCGACCAGGTTTCTCGCTACGGTGCGACAAAGCGAATTATTAGCCTGCACGATTTTGAAGAGACTCCTCAGGATTTAGCTGCTATTCATGAGCGGCTCGCCGCCAAAGATGCAGATATCGTTAAGATCGCTTGTTTAGCTAATTGCCCAAATGATGTAACCCGTATGCTGCGGTTAATAGAGTCGAGTTCTATTCCGACGATTGGTATTTGCATGGGGGATATTGGTACCTCGTCCCGTATTCTAGCAGGTAAGTTTGGATCACCTTTTACCTATGGCACCTTTCATCACGAGCGTCAATTAGCACCAGGGCAGCTTAGTTTTCAACAGATGACTGACACGTATCGGTATGAATCAATTGACACCGATACCGAAGTCTACGGCGTGATTGCGGATCCGGTGGGGCATAGCATGAGTCCGATTATTCACAATGCTACTTTTTCAGCAATGGAGATGAATCGCGTGTATGTTCCGTTGCGCGTTCCGAGTGACTATTTAGGGCTGTTTATAGAAGAAGCACCGGCACTTGGAATTCGCGGATTAAGTGTTACCATTCCTCACAAAGAAAATGTGTTGGCATTGTTGACGAAGATCGAAGGTGGTGCGCGGAAAATCGGAGCGGTGAATACGGTTGTGTTTGATGGTGATGACGTGATCGGCTATAACACGGATCTAATAGGCGCGATGGTGAGTTTGGCTGAAGCTGCCGATGAGGACCCAGATTCAAAATGGTTGGACGGAAAACGTGTGTTGATTTTGGGGGCTGGGGGAGTTGCTCGAGCGATTGGGCTGGGGGTCAGCGATCGGGGGGGCAAACTGTTAATTGCATCCCGTACCTACGAACGGTCCATGGGTTTGGCTACCGAGATCAAATGCGAAGCGATCCAGTGGGAGGACCGGCATCGTACGAGTCCTGACGTGTTGATTAATTGCACACCGGTGGGAATGCATCCGGAGGTTAACGAAATACCATTCGAAGCATCTGGTATGAGTCGCGGCATGATCGTCTTTGACACAATCTATAATCCGGAGCAAACATTGCTGCTTAAAACTGCTCGTGAAAGTGGTTGTAAAACTGTTAGTGGTGTGGAGATGTTTGTAAAACAAGCTGAGTTGCAGTTTAAGTTATTCACTGGCGAAAAAGCCCCTAGTGATTTGATGCGCGATACTTTGCGTCAAACGATCGGTGCTGCTAAACATCGATCCAACAAATAGGTCGGCCAGATGAATATTTTTTTGATAGGTTATCGTGCAACTGGGAAATCGACTGTCGCTCGCAATATTGCCGCGGCGCTGGGACTCAAGTGTGTTGATTCCGATGCCTTGATTGCGTTAGCGGCGGGAATGACGATCGCTGAAATATTTGTAGCGGAAACGGAAGAAGGTTTTCGGGATCGAGAATCCGAGGTAGTGGCTAAGTTGGCGTTAGGCGATAACCAAGTTGTTGCATTGGGAGGTGGAGCAGTTCTGCGTAGTGAAAATCGAGAGGCGATTCGTAATAAAGGAGCGGTCGTATGGTTACAAGCGAGTGTGGATTCTGTTTGTGAGCGACTTGCGCAGGACTCACAAACTCCGTCCCAACGTCCACAGTTAACAGCACATGATCTCGTTGATGAAGTGAGTGAACTGATGGAGCGACGGCGAGATACATACGCAGCGGTCGCTGATTTCACCGTCGACACGGAGTCACTCAACGCAGCCGAAGTTGCCCTTGAAATTATAGCAACGCTGTCCGCTAGTTAGCGGCTGAATTCTTGATCTGTTGCCAAACGTATAATAGTGCCCCCATGGCAGCCAACCCAATTAATAAGACGATTGGAAGGGCAGATCCATGAATGAAGATTATATTGCGGGCGTAACTTTCCCAAATGCTTGGCCAACCGAGAATGACTATGATGGCCGAGAGGCTGAGGTAAGGACCAAATGCTAGATCGGATTTGCGTGTGCTGATGAATTGGACGATGGTGATCAGGAGCCCAGCGAAAGGTGCTAAAACAAACGTTAGCAGAACCGCTTGCCATCCCAGAAAGGTGCCAATCATTGCGAGAAGAGTGACGTCGCCAAACCCCATAGCCTCTCGTTGCAGAGCTTTTTTGGCGACAATCCGGACTCCCCATACAACTAATAACCCACCGG
Source organism: Planctomycetaceae bacterium (assembly GCA_018660825.1). Classification (GTDB taxonomy): domain Bacteria; phylum Planctomycetota; class Planctomycetia; order Pirellulales; family Pirellulaceae; genus UBA721. The sequence continues at coordinate 7,117 of JABJJO010000006.1, forward strand.
TCATTCCCCAGATGGCATTGTTAAGGCTTGCCCAGTGGACGTCGCCACGTCGCCAACACAGAAAGATACCAACGACTCCAGCGACCATACTAACAGCGATAACTAGCGTGCCGGGGAATGGTTTGCGTATGCGTGGTGCACCCGGTTGGCGTGATGTGCGCGCTGGTCGAACTATACTGGCCAACATAAACCGCATACCTTTAGCCAAACCATAGCGGGTAGTGGTGATTTTGGGGACGATGGCAAATCCCCAAAAGAACAAGCATCCGTTGGCCCATATTAAGGCGGGAAGGGAGTTAAGATTGGTTTGTGAGATTGCGGGAGTTGACGGCTCGAGAAATACGATGTCGTGGAGATCGTTGCCAAAATCGATAAACCGCGAATCAGGAAAAACCGTAGCGATGCCGAGTGCTAATAGGGTTCCGGTAATCGTAATGGTATCTGGAATTAAACGCTCATCGAGATCAATGAATGTAGCGGTTATGAGTAGAACGACGAGAATTAAGTGCGGGATAAGCTGCAGCCATAACAAGTTGGTCGGCATATCCTCAGGCGCTGGTTTTAGCAATAGCATAAACTCGGTGTGCTGGTAATAGAACAGGGCAAAGATAGCAGCTGTACCAAGTTCAATGCAAGCGGGTCGAAACCAGAAATATTTTCCATGCAGGGTTCCTTCTGAACGCAGGCTCCACCAACCGATTATTGGGATTCTCGCACGCCACGGTCGTTTGGAGATTGTCGGTGGAAGTTTACCCCATGGGCTAATTGATCTTGGATTCCAAGCTAGATTGTAAATCCCCCAATTAACGGCTACCCCGGCACAGAGGCCGATTAATGAGACAATCAAGCATTGGTTCCAGAAGAACATTGTGATATCGCGGCTGGGGGAAAGTTGTGGCTAGAAGAAAGGAGCAATACGTATCAAAATGGTTTCGGAGCGATGATGAATTCAATGCGACTATTGCCCCGCCGACCTTGTTCTGTAGCAGTGGAATAACGCGGGGCGCTGCTCCCGCGTGACATGACGATGAACTGATTTGCGGGCAACAGTCGTTGTATTTGCATGTGTCGATAAATGGCGATCGCTTGACGAGTCGCTAGGTCATGATGTTCCGCTGGAGTAGCGCCTTGATAGGCGTGGGCTTCAATGGTAATTATTTGCTTGCTGTAATTAGTGGTGGTGGCACTGGCGATTTGATCGAGCAGTGTACGTCCGACCGAACTGATGGAAACACCGTCTGGTGAAAAGATATTCGTCGTCGCAACTTCGATGCGAACGGTATTTCCATCTCGACCCGTGGTAGTTCCTTGGATATCTACGAGAGGCAGTGATTGTTCATTTGCGGCGGATGGTACGGGCAGCGCATCTGTAATTGTCGGAGGCGTCAGAGTGGCGGGTTGGTTGGGATTTGTTTGAGTTGCTAGCTTGTCAGTAGCTTGTTTTAATTCTGATTTAATCAATTCCAACTCTTGTGCAGTGACTCTGTATTGTTGTCGGGCTTGAGCTAATTGAGCATGCAGCGATTCGTTATCGTTGTTGAGTTGATTGACTTGCTGTTGTTGAGCGGATTCATTGGCGCTGTCAGTTGCTTGACGTTGACTTTGATTCCAAGCGAATTTACCGTCGGGACCGATTGGTCCGGACTGACAACCCCAGGAGATTAGACAAATGCCGACAAATATCGCGGGCTTGAAATAGCGATTTATAGATGGATGTTGCATAAAAACAGAGGGGTAAAGTAAATAGTGTCGCCAAAATGGTAACAATTGCAATCCCTTGGTGCAATCCCACCAAAAAGCAGGCGGCTAGCGTAGTGGGTTATCGGAAATGGTGTGAGTGTTTATAATGGGCCTTTCGGAATTGGCTCGCAGAGGTTGTGAAGACGTTATGATTGCAATTATTGACTATCAAATGGGGAATTTGCGCAGTGTGCAAAAGGCCTTTGAGTCATTTGGCACTGAGGCAGTGATCACGAGTGACGCGACAGTATTGCAGCAAGCGGATAAGGTTGTATTGCCGGGTGTGGGTGCGTTTGAAGATGCGATTAAGGAATTGCGTAACCGAGATTTGGTATCGCCAATATACGACTTGACGGCAAGCGGGAAGCCGTTTCTAGGAATTTGCATTGGGCTACAATTGTTGTTTGATGTGAGTTACGAGGGCGGTGAGTACGAAGGTCTAGGAATCATTGCCGGGGAGGTGCGACGATTTGAAGTTGCAGCGGAATTTAAGGTTCCTCACATGGGCTGGAATCAAGTAAACATTGAGCAAACCTCGCCAATCCTAAAGGGCATTGATAACAACACGTATTTCTATTTTGTGCATTCCTATTACGTTGTGCCTAGCGACCCGAGTGTTATTTCGCTAACGAGTGATTACGACGGTACATTTTGTGCCGGCATATGTCGCGACAAGTTATTCGCTACTCAGTTTCATCCGGAAAAGAGCCAACGAGCAGGCCTTAAGGTACTGCAGAATTTTGCTGAAATATAGAATAGTCATTTGACCACAGAGTTGGGAACGAAATATAATGGAAATTTGGCCAGCAATTGATTTGCGTGGTGGCAATTGTGTGCGTCTTAAACAAGGCGATTATGCCCAGGAAACGGTGTTTGGAGAAAACCCTGTTGCGATGGCTCAGCAATGGTTAGAGCAGGGTGCTGAGTATCTGCATCTGGTTGATTTAGACGGCGCTCGCGATGGTGAATGGACGAACCAAGCAGCGGTTCGCGGCATTACAGAGGCTTTGTCTATACCATGTCAGCTTGGTGGAGGTGTTCGTGAAGAGTCCACGATTGAATTATTATTGGGATTAGGATTAACGCGATTAATTGTGGGCACTAAAGCTCTAAAGGAACCCGATTGGTTTTGCGCAATGGCAAGGAAGTACCCTTACCAATTGGCCTTAGGAATTGACGCTAGATCCGGGATGGTTGCGACGGATGGTTGGCTGGAAACCAGCGAAACGAGTGCGGTTAGTTTGGCACAATATTTTGGTGATGAGCCAGTCGCCGCGATTATTTATACGGACATCGCTCGAGACGGAATGATGCAAGGTGCAAATGTTGCTGCAATGCGAGAGATGAAACAGGCGACGGAGATTCCTGTGATTGCGTCAGGCGGTGTCACTACGCTTGAGGACGTGCGAGAGCTTGCTGCCGCGGGATTAGACGGAGCAATTATTGGGCGAAGTTTGTATGAAGGTGAAATTCAATTGCATGATGCGATTCGATTAGCCAAGGAAGCAGCCTGTTAGGCTTAGCCGTTCCGAAAGAAACGATTGTTTAGATTGTAGAGTCCGTTTCTTTCTGCTCCGACCGTTCGTAGCACTAATACCTTGACACTCATTTAGCAGAATCTAACATGGTGTAAGGTCTTATAACTGACTTTTGGAAACTGCACACATGAAATTCCTCGCGTATTACAGTATCAGCGACTGCCTCTGTTGTTGTCGCTAACCAGAGCAGCCAATCTTGATGTTGACCGTCTATCGTTATGCTAGACGGAATTTCACCACAGATCAGAATTTGTTTCCTTCCATAGTGCAAAAAGAGTTCGTTATGTCTTCCGCTGAAAATAAAAAAACACTGCCTGCTTTAACCGAGCGAATTGTCCAGACCTACCATGATGTGGGGACGATCAATCACTTAGGTCATACCCCGCTGCCGCAATATGACGAAATAACTTCTATTATCAACGATTTTCGCGAGATACTTTACCCTGGTTACCGTCGCCGTGAAGGCTTAACGTTTGACAACGTTAAATTCTATGTCGGCGATTTGATTGACCAGGTATTTGAGCGGTTATCGATACAAATTGCGCGCGCGTTACAGCACGAAGATGTTGTCAACGAATCCACCGGAGATTGGAAACAGTACAAGGATCAGGCCCAGCAGATCACGTTGGAGTTATTGGACAAGATTTCAGATCTACGGCGGATGTTAGCGACGGATGTCAATGCAGCCTATGACGGTGATCCGGCCTGCAAGAGTCACGACGAAGTGATATTTTGCTATCCGGGCTTGGAAGCTATCACCGTGCATCGTATTGCTCACGAACTATATCGCGCTCATGTGCCATTTATCCCAAGAATGATGTCCGAATGGTCGCACAAAGAAACTGGTATTGATATTCACCCTGGCGCCACCATTGGTCCATCGTTTTTCATTGATCATGGTACGGGTGTGGTTATTGGTGAGACAACGGTGATCGGAAGTCATGTAAAGATATATCAAGGTGTGACCCTTGGTGCCTTGAGTTTCCCAATCGATGCGGACGGGAACATTATTCGCAATATGAAACGTCACCCGACAATTGAAGACAATGTGGTTGTGTATGCATCGGCGACGATCCTCGGAGGTGACACGACGATTGGTCACGATAGTGTTGTCGGAGCAAGCGTTTGGTTGACTCGCAGCATCGGTGCTCATACTACCGTAACCATTGAGACGCCCAGTTTGAAGATGAAAGCAGACGCTTCAGACGCCGTTACCGAAAATTCGGCTTTCGATATTTAATTCCGTGTCGAATGAACAAGATGGTTAGTGTGGTCCAAGTCAAAAAACTAATAATTAGTCCGAGCAAGAATGACGTCGGTTGGTAGATTAACTCGACAGTATGATCACCCGGCTCAAGCCAAATTGCTTGCATCACTCGATTACCACGATGCACCTCATGAGTTTGAGGCAATGTGTTGGCTAGATTCCAAACTTTTGCTTTCCAACCAGGAGCATAACCTTGGTTGACAATCAACAATCCGGGAGCATCGAGGTGTGTTGCGAGTTGCAGGTAACCCACTTTGCGCTGGATTATTTTGACTGGTGCAGCAGCTAATTCTGGGTGTGACGGCTCACGAGGTTGTGAGGTTTCCCAAAAGGTCCAATTAGAAAAGTCACGAAAACTGTTGTTGGGATAGAAAATGCGTTCACTCAATGCATCCAACTCACGATAACTATGGGTGGTAATCGGTTGAGTTGCTTCCCAGTCGTAAGTCACCCAGGCAGCGGGGTAGGCAGTGTTAAGTTCTAGCAGGTGGGCATCCGTGGCGATCGGCCGCGGAGGAGAATGGTCATCTTGTTCGCCGCCTTGCAGATTAAGCGATTTAGGTGCAATCAAGTAGTCCGCGCCTAGCAATGCTAAGCCTTGTAGGTCGGGTTCGGCGATGCCATCGGCTCGAACTGTTCCATGAGTTCGCATGACGCGTAGCATCGATTCATAATCCGCACTGGATAGACTGGCATTGGTATCGAGCAGTTGATAAGGAGACAATAAATGCAGTCGTGTGCGCAGTGTTTGTCGATCCCAACGCAGTGCTTCGGCCAGTCGCTGTGGAGACGAAGTCTCAGCAAACACTGGTGGATACCAATGGTGCCTGCGGGCACGGTAGATACGAATAGGTTCTAGCGGCGTGCTGTTGGCGGTGATGCGTTGGACTGCGGATTTCGTTTCCCAGTGACTTGTAGGAGCACCAACGATGATCCAGTGATTGGCGATCAACAGATCTAGCAGAATGAGTAATGGAATTAGGGTCGGGGCCCACAGATATTTCTGCCAACGGCCATAGATCCCCCAGACGCTAATGGAGATGATTGTAATACTTGCGATCAACGCGTGCAGCGGGGCGGTGAATAGGTTTCGCAGAGCTCCTGAGGCAGAAACGGGTCCTAGAAACGGATCGGTGAGGCTGCCAGATAATTTCGCGTCAATCCAGTTTGAGAGTGGAATACAGCCGATACCGATCAAAGCAAAAATTGTACCGAGGATCACAAGTCTTAGAAAAATATGCTGCCGCATCTGCGGTAGTCGTTGGGCAAACTGGTCCCAGCCGCGACTGGCCAATAGCGCCAACATTAAACTTGTCAGTACAAACCATTTCGCGGGATAACGGAAATCGATGTATTCGGGAATGGTATTGGTTAAGAGCCAATACAAACTAAAGTTTGTTGGGGCGATGTTTGTTGTAGGAACGACTTGGTTCCAGATCCATCCTAATCCGAATGTTCCTAGCGCCGCGAATAGAGTAAAAATAAGCACCCACGACAACATAGCAGCAATCGTATCTTTATGGCGGCGGAGAGTGAATACGGATATCGTTAAAAGCAGCGGGATGATGCCTTGGTAAATTGTTGGAAACCACATTGATTGACTGTCAGGAAATAAGAATGTCCACTGATTGCGTTGTGGATAAAGCTTCCCGCTCACGTTAGGCAACGCGAGCTCAGCGAGTTGCCAAGGTGGCAAGGAAAACTTATACACTCGTTGGTTGTGGTTGTCGTCGGTTGTTTTTGGTGCAACGATTTCGTTTTCAAAATCGTTGTTTTTGAGATTGTCGGCAGCCCATTGGAAAACAGTTTGCGATGATGACCTCATGTTACGCTCACTGCGCTGTGACCATTCAAGTGTCGGTAATAGTTGAATTGCGGTTAACGCTGCAGTGAAGACTGCGACGCACGATAAAGTCGGCAGCAGCGATTTCAAGGGCATTCGCGATGCAGTCGATGGAGTTGATGTGTGCTGAGGACAACGGGGCAGAATACACCAGCATACAAGCAGTATGATGATTAGATGCACCACTGCTTGCGGGTCGCCGCCGAGCAGCATTAAGGCCAGACAAATGGACAACAAGATGCCAGCGCGTGATCTGTTTTCATTGCGAATTAGCTGTAGACCATAACGCAGGGCAAGGGGTAACCAAGCAGCGGAAACTAAGAAGATGATGTTTGCATGTTGTGATAGAACTGTTCCACCTAGGGCAAACGATATCGCGGCGATGCTGCTTGCCAGCGCAGTTGCTTTCAGATAACGGGCTACGCGGAAAGTCGTGTATGCGGCTAAAAGCAAATGCAATGCGGTATACAGAACGAGGCATGTCGAAAAAGCGAACGGAAACATAAAGATAAGTTTGCCAGGATAAAATACTCCGGCACTAGCGTCTGCGGCAAATGGACGACCTAGTTCATCTTGTGGATTCCACAACGGCACCTGACCTTGTTGCCATTGTTGCTGCTCAAAATGCAGTGTGGGGTAATAGAAGTGTCCAGCGTCTCTAAAAACTGGAATTTCATCCTGCATCATTAGCGGGACAAACAAAAACGCAATCGCCAATGTTGGTATCAGCATCCAGAGGAGTGTTTGCCGGTGACGGGCTTTTGGTCTCATGGCGGATTGCATTCTGATGGCTACTAAAGCCCTTGTCCTCAACGGAAGCAATCAGGTTCGATTTGAACTATCGATGCCACGATCCCTTACGATCGGTTGAGCACACGTAATTGAGAACGAACTGCATTGACAACTTGTTCACGTTGGTCCAGTTCTTCAACTGAGTTTCCGGGCATAGCGAGTGCGTCACGCAGGTTGCCTTCAAGTTCGTCTTTATTAAGATCTTCGATCGCGCCGACTCGGTTTGTCAAAATCGAAACGACGTTATCAAGGACTTGAATAAAGCCACCTTCGACATAGTGACTCTCGGTAGTGCCTCCGGTCGTAAGTGTGAGTGTTCCATTTCCCAGTCGCCCGATCATGGGCGCATGGTCAGTCATTACTCCTTTTTCACCATCAAAAAGAGGAACGATAACCGAATCCGCATCCGTTTCGAATGCGGTTTCTTCTGGTGTAACAACAATACAATGAAGTGTCATGGATTAACCTTCAGCCATTTTCTTGGCTTGTTCTTCAGCCTGATCAACGCTGCCCACATACATAAATGCAGATTCTGGTAAGTGATCCCATTTGCCGGCACAGATTTCCTCGAAGCTCCGCAAGGTGTCTTCAAGTGGCGTGATTTCACCAGGTTTTCCAGTGAACACTTCGGCGACGAGGAATGGTTGAGACAAAAAACGTTCTAAGCGACGAGCACGATGGACGACTTGCTTGTCGTCTTCACTCAGTTCATCAACACCCAAGATAGCGATGATATCTTGTAATTCTCGATATCGTTGTAGGATGGTTTGGACATTTCGAGCAATACCATAGTGTCGATCGCCAACATATTGTGGGTCAAGAATACGGCTCGAGGATGCCAGTGGATCCACTGCGGGGTAAATTCCCTTGGCGGAGATGGAACGTTCGAGGTACAGGAAGGCATCGAGGTTACCGAAAGCAGTTGCTGGGGCTGGGTCGGTTGGATCATCAGCGGGAACATAAACCGCTTGCACAGAGGTAATCGCACCTTTGTTCGTCGATGCAATACGTTCTTGCAAAGCACCCATTTCGGTAGCCAGAGTCGGTTGGTAACCCACAGCGGATGGCATGCGACCAAGGAGTGCGGATACTTCCGAACCAGCTTGCGAAAAGCGGAAAATGTTATCGACAAACAACAGAGTATCGGTACCAGTTACATCGCGGAAATATTCGGCCATGGTAAGAGCAGATAGAGCAACACGAAGTCGCGCACCTGGCGGCTCGTTCATTTGACCGAACACCATACATGTTTGTTCGATTACACTACGGCCGGTGTCACCAATTTTCGCTTCTTGCATTTCCAACCAGAGGTCCGTTCCTTCACGTGTTCGTTCGCCAACGCCAGCGAACACTGAATAACCACCATGGGCGCTAGCGATTCGAGCGATCAATTCAGTCAGGATAACCGTTTTACCTAATCCAGCTCCGCCAAACAGACCAGCTTTACCACCACGTACGAAAGGTGTGAGTAAGTCGATCACCTTGATACCGGTTTCAAATAGTTCGGTATTGGTTGAAAGATCGGAAAGTTTCGGAGCAGATCGGTGAATTGAGCGAATCTCATCTGCCTTGACCTCCCCACGACCATCGACGGGCTCACCGAGCAGATTAAACACTCGTCCAAGTGTATCTTTCCCGACGGGTACCGATACTGGTGATCCGGTGTCGACACATTCTTGGCCACGAACCATACCGTCTGTACTGCCTAAGGCAACACAGCGAACGCGTCCGCCACCGAGGTGTTGTTGGATTTCACCAGTAAGCGTGCTGTCGTTTACGATGATTTCCACGGCATTGTAGATGGCGGGGAGTTGATCATCTTCGAATTGAGCATCAAACGTTGAGCCAATTACTTGTGTAATGTGACCAATGCTTTTCGTTGCGGTTTCTGAAGCCATTTTCTTACTCTTTTGAACTTAATAAAGGGTTGGTTTATGATTTTCGTTGTCGTAAATTAATATTCTTAAGTTTTGTGTTATTAGCTACGGGTTAGGTTTTGAGAGCTTCCACACCACCTATAATTTCCATGATTTCACCAGTAATCTGAGACTGACGAGCTCGGTTATAAGTCATCGACAGATTAGCGATCATTTCATCGGCATTCTCTGTTGCGCTCTTCATCGCGACCATACGTGCGATCTGTTCACTGACCGCAGCGTCCAAAAAGCATTTAAACAATTTGATGCGGAAGCTAGTAGGCACGACTTCCTCAAGGATGCTTTCGGCTGAGGGCATGAATTCATAATCGGTATCCGTCGTACCACCACCTGCGGTATCATCACCTTCAACTTTTCCCAGTGGGAGTAAGGTTTCGACGACAGCTCGTTGCTTGGAACTTGAGATGAAACGTGTGTAGGCAACGTCGAGGCGATCAAGTTTACCGGCGATGAATTGCTCCATCAGAGTGTCGGCGATAGGTTTCACTTCATCAAACTTGGGTTGATCGTCGAAATGTGTATAGGATTCATCGGCGGTTAGTCCGCGAAATGATAGGTTGGTAATTCCACGTTTCCCAGAGATGAGCAGATTTACGTTATCGTACTGTTCGGCGAGTTTTTGATGGTGGTTGATTGTTTCTCGTACGACCGCGCCATTATAACCACCGCAAAGTCCGCGGTTTCCAGTAAGGACAATCAGAGTTGCATTCTCAGTGGTTTGCCGATCTTCGAGCAACGGGTGTTGTACTTCCGTCCCACTTTTGGCGAGATTTGTGACAACTTCGGTGATTCGCTGAGTGTACGAAGTCGCCGCTACTGCTCGGTCCATCGCTTTCTTGAATCGCGCCGTTGCGATCAACTCCATCGTTCGCGTAATTTTGCGAATATTGCGAACCGACTTGCGTCGTTTATCTAATGCCTTGGCATTTGCCATCTGTCAGTTTCCTGTGTTGACGTTTACTGTTTGCTCGTTATAGCGAAACGTTCTCTAATCTTCCTCAGTTGTTTCGGATGCTTCAGCATCGGCTGGGCCGGAGAATGGATCCTCTGTAAAACCGCCGAGTTTGGTTCCATCGCCGTCGTCATGTGCTTCTTCGTTGTCGCTGCTATCATCTGTTTCCGCAGCTTCGTCAGTTGCAGCGTCCGCAGTTTTGTCAGTTGCAGCGTCCGCAGTTTCGTCGTTACGATAACTTTCATCCAAAGACTTGAACTCCTTGATCGCCCCGATCAACTCATCCTCATCTCGAATAGATCCCGTTTCGTGAATGGCATCCAAAATTTCAGGTTTTTGATCGCGCAAGAACTCTAACAAGTCGTTTTCGAACTGCGGGACATCGGCGATCGCGATATCGTCTAAGTAACCTTTGGTGCCGGCGAAAATCATACAGACCTGCTCGTTCACAGGTAGAGGTGTATACTGGCCTTGTTTCAGCAGTTCTACCATGCGGTAGCCGCGATCGAGTTGGGCTTGAGTCGCTGCATCGAGATCGGTACCGAGTTGAGCGAATGCTTCGAGTTCGCGGAAGGCTGCGAGGTCGAGTCGCAAACTACCGGCGACACCTTTCATGCCTTTGATTTGAGCAGCACCACCCACTCGAGAAACGGACACGCCAACATTCATAGCGGGTCGAATACCGGAGAAGAACAAGTCAGGTTGTAGATAGATTTGTCCGTCGGTAATCGAAATCACGTTGGTTGGAATATAGGCGGATACTTCACCTTCAAGTGTTTCAATGATCGGTAATGATGTAAGTGAACCACCACCAAGGTCTTCGCTTAGTTTCGCAGATCGTTCAAGCAATCGACTGTGACAATAAAAAACGTCACCAGGGAATGCTTCACGCCCAGGAGGACGACGCATCAGCAATGATAATTCACGATACGCGTTGGCTTGCTTGGAGAGATCATCATAGACGATCAATGTATGTTCGCCTTTATACATGAAGTATTCGGCCATCGACGTTCCTGAGTAAGGAGCGATGTATTGCAGTGGAGCAGGGGTACTGGCACCGGATACAATAATGGTGGTGTAGTCCATTGCTCCGTGTTCTTCGAGAATTTGAATCACGCCGGCGACCGAGGAATCCTTTTGGCCGATTGCGACGTAGAAGCATTTTACGCCCAAGCCTTTTTGGTTAAGAATCGTATCGATGGCGATTGCCGTCTTACCAGTTTTTCGGTCGCCAATGATTAGTTCGCGCTGACCCCGTCCAATCGGTGTCATTGCATCGACTGCTTTGATACCGGTTTGCAGTGGTTCGTTAATAGGTTGGCGTCCAGCGATACCGGGTGCAATCGCTTCTACCACTCGAGATTCCGTTGAATTGATGGGACCCTTGCCATCGAGAGGGTTACCCAGTGGATCTAACACACGGCCCACGACTGCATCGCCGACAGGCACTGATAACAGCGTACCCAGCGCACGGACTTCGTCACCTTCTTTAATTCCAAGATAGTTGCCGAGAATAATGATCCCGACACTGTTTTCTTCTAGATTGAAAGCGAGTCCGGTAATTCCGCCAGGGAATTCAACCATTTCCCCAGCGCGAACACCCGCCAGTCCGTAGACTCGTGCAATTCCGTCACCGACTTCCAGTACCGTGCCAACCTCTCGTACATCGAGTTGGTTGTCATACTGTTCGATTTCCTGTTTCAAGACGGACGCGATTTCGTCAGCGTTGAATTTCATGGACCGTTTCCCTTACGTATTACGTTTAGTTAATTTTAAATAGTGGTTCAAAAAAAGGCAGTTATAGAACTGTTTGTACTCAACCCGCACTGGGACTGTTTGTAAACCGATCTGTTGACAACCGAATTTCTCGAATAGTGTTTTCTCGTACTGTTGTTCGAATCCGTTCGAGTCGGTTGGCAACACTGCCATCATACACCGTATCTCCGATGCGGATTACCGTCCCTCCGACGAGCGAAGCGTCAACATTTAGTATTAAGTCAACGGTCGCATCGAATGCTTTGTTGAGTTTGTCGTGCATCGTGGCGACAGCGGGTTCGTCTAAGCGAGTTGCTGTAGTCACTAAAACCTCAAGGCGTCCTTGGTCTTGGGAGTATTGTTCCTTGAGACTGGATTGGATGGCGCGGAGACAATTGAGACGACCATGTTGTGAAACGACCTTGAGGAAGTTCAAGAACAAGTCCGAGGCTTTCCCGGTTAGGGTTTTATCAAGCATCACAACTTTATCGCTGTGAGCAACTCGTGGGGAGCTTAGCATCGCATCGAGTTGTGGCAATTTGTTGAGCACATCGGAAATAAAAGATTCAAACTCTTCCATTACGTTAGCGGTGCAACCAGCTTGCTGAGTCGCAGCGAGTAGGGAGGCAGCGTAGACTTCTCCGATCGGTTTTTGTTCCGAATCGAGTACGGTCGTTTGTTTTGGAGGTTCGATTTCAGTCATAATTAGTTTTCCGACAGGCTATCAAGTGATTCTTGCACTAGCTTGCTATGATCTTCTGGATTAAGTTGGCGGCCAACGATTTTGCCGGCGAGTGCAACCGCAATGTCAGTAGATTGTTCCGCGACAGCTTGTAGAGCTGCGTTTTTGGCCAGTTCAATTTCGTTAATCGCGCGGGCTTGTTCAGCTTTAGCAGCTTCAGCGGCTTCAGCAACAATGCGGTCTTTAGTTGCTTCAGCGTCGCGTCGACCTTCGGCAACAATCTCATTAGCTTCTTGAGCGGCAGCGGCCAGTCGTGCTTCGTATTCTTCGAGTCGCTGCTGGGCTTCGTCCGCACTCTTGCGAGCGTCTTCGATAGCGCCGATGATTTTTTGTTCACGAGCATCGAGGCCGGCAATAATTGGTTTCCAGGCGACGATTCTAAGTAGCACTACCATTAGAATGAAGACAACGAGTGTATAAATCGCGATGTCTTTTTTGAATTCTTCGGCTTTATCGAGGTTTGGTGATGCATTGCCATGAGAATTATCATGCGGTGCATGGGCAGCATGGTCTGCCGTGTCGTCATGGTTTTGGTCATGATCTGCATGCTCATCATGTCCATGCGATTCGTCGGTGGCATGTTCGTCTTCGTCATGCGCCGCTGCTTGCAAAGTGTTCGAAACTGTTAATAAAGAAAGAGCGAGTCCGGCACAAAGTGCGAGGCTCCATGCTTGCCAGCGTTGTAACTTCATCGTGTCCACGTGATTTCCTCAATTTTTGAATCTACTGTTTCGGCTATGGTTGCTGAGAGTAGTTGATTTTGATTAAGTCTTATTTGATTTTACTATAAAGTGATAATTTGTTTTGTCGACATGCTAATACCTTAATGGTGATGCATTGCGGCTCCGATAAACAGTGCCGAAAGCAATGTAAACACGTACGCTTGTAGGAAGGCAACAAACAGTTCGAGCAAGCCAATACATACGGCGCCAAGAATGGTAATGGGCGCAATCAGGAAGAACAGATTCCCAGCAGCCATGGTAGCCATGCCCATAATCGATAGCAGTACGATATGACCGGCTACCATGTTGGCCAATAGGCGTACTGCCAATACTCCATGTTTAATAAACAGCCCGGTGATTTCGATGACCCACAGCATCGGTTTAATGAACAGACCGATGGGGAAGCTCAAATCCATGCTGGGCAACTGTGCAATCCAAAAACCGACCGGACCATGCATAACGGAACCTGCGATCAATGAGATTAGGAACACTGCTACTGCTAACGCAAAAGTCACACCCAGCACGGCGGTTGGTGAGCCGGCCCACGGCACTAAGCCAAACAGGTTGCAGCCGGTGATAAATAGGAACATTGTCCAGAAAATTGGTGTCAGCGCGTCTGCTTTCTTGTAGGTTAACGGTACGTCACCATCGTGATGCTCGTCGTCATCGTGCCCATGGTGAAAATCAGCATCACTTCCAATAGAAGGACGGGAGATTTCATCGCGAACGAAAAGCAGGAAAGTTTCCAGGAAATTAGCAAATCGCCCGCGAACGGGTTCGCCGGTTTTTATTTTTTTAGCTAGTCGTGAAAAGAGTATGAAAATGATGATTGCGACTGCTAACTCAATTATCATAAACTTGGAAATGGCGAAACCAGATTCTGCTTCATGGAGGTTTCGCAGTTCAGCAAATGGTTGTGGAATTAGGATTTTGCCACTGATGTGATGGTTGTACCATTCTAGGCGTCCATCATATTTCCACTGTTGCGTGAATTCATCTGCTCGAGCGATTGCAGTGTTTTCCGCTTGCATGTGTATGTTTTGCGGAATACTACCAAGTTCCTTGGATGCAAAGAACACATCATAGGGCGCTCCATGGTTGCCGTCTTGATGACTCCAAGATTCCCATTTTTGGACGGACTGAGCAGCGGATAGCTGCGGTACAGGATGGGCGTTTGCCATTTCTAATGCTTCGATGCGTTGAACATCGGGATCGAGCTTCAGCCAGACATTGGGGAAGTCCGATGGTTTTGTCTTGTTGGACGGCAGCAGGAATTTGGGAACTTCAAAAAAGTAAGCGTCCTTAATATGCAGTATCGGGTTGGCCATCTGAGCTGCTTGCCTTTGTTGCTATGCTTTGTTGTTTGAAGTTGGTGGGTTGTATGAGAATTTATCGGGTTTGAATGGGCTTGTTCGCTTGCACAATTTTTAGTGCAAGTATGGTATCGACGATCAAGGCAATCAAATAATAAATAAGAGTAAACATCAATATTTTGGCGTCAGCGAGATTCTCGACTAACTGGTGAAGGATAAATCCGCCACCTAAGGGAATGCTCATTCTAATCAACATTCCCATCAACACTGCGTTGATTCCTTGTTCTGGTTGTTCCGTGCCCCGCACTAGGATGGAAGGAATGATTCCTAGGATGGATCCGACCCAGCAAAGTAGGGCCGCGATTAACACCGCATTAAACCCAGCTTGTTGGAATTGTTTGTACCCAATCCACGCGATCAACGGAAATACCCCACCTAAAACAAGCGTAATGACTAAAAACGCTTTCCAAGGTTTAAATCTTGGTTTGGTAACCGATTTGGTGGTCACTGCGGTTTGATCATCTTGTTCAGCATCAACTTGGTCGCTCATTACTTGTCGAGCTCCCGTTTGTTTGATTGCTGAGATTCTTGTTGTTGGGTTGACTCCTTAGTGATTGCCAATAACTGGTAAAACCCCAATATAGGACCAATTATCCAACCGCTAATGTTCCATATGGATGTCCCAAAATGAGCGTCCAAATAATAACCTGCAATTCCTGGCAGGACCATTGTAATGGAACAACTCATAATTCGTGACACCCACGTGTAGGCTTCCGCTAAGGGCGATCGCCGAGGAGTCGCTGGGTATTCTGGTTTCTTTAAGGGATGTTTTGGATCAGTCACAGGACTTATCCCCATTCATCTACCGTTGTTTTGCGATTTATCTATGATAGTAAATCACTGTTCGTTAATCCAAAACGACAAAATAAAGGTCATTAGCAAAGCAACAAGTGTTAATTTGCAAGTGATGTGTCGTTAAAAATAATCTAGTTACAGAACTTACATCCCTTAAAGCCGATTAATTTATAATTAATCACCCCGCAGGTCAACTAAGGCAGGCACGATAAAATAGATGTTTTCTATGGTTTGTTTGCAGGGCGCTTTGGTCGAAATCTAGCAGCAATAATGGTTCGTCGTCTGGCGTTGACGAATGTATGTCCAGAAAGACTGATATTTTTGCAATATAATTACTTAGCCGAAAAATTGCGGGACTTTGAAGCAGGTTCAGCCGGCCGTTTATAGATAAAAACTCACCCTAACGGGGGGTGCATAAGTTGTGAGTTTTTGCGTGTTCCATTACATTAGATCAGAGCTGATTTTTGGTTTGTATTATCAAACTCAGAAGCAGACAGGTTTTTTGAAGTGCGAGTCATGATGATAATCGTTGATTAGCAGTTTGTTGAAATCCTTCAGCGAGGCCAATTTTGGTGGAACGGTCTTTTGGTCCGTTGGCTGTCTGTGAGCGATTGATGGTCCACGATCACCGGTTTCACAATTTAATGGATGAATAGCCGTGCATCTTTTGTCGTGACGTGCGGCGCAAAAATTTATTGTCATTTTGGCTTGCAAGTTTGCGTAGCAGTAAACAGAGCCCCCCACCAGTGACAATCCTTACTACCTTCCCGCCTCGAAAACACAGGTTGTGCCCTCCCTTTTATTCTCTTGATACTAGAGCCTCCGCTAGTGAACAACAGAATACTATTATGAAAGAATAACAAATTCATGTCTCGCACAGAACTAAAATCAAAGACGGTTAAAGAGTTAGGTCAAAAAGCGAAAGACTTAGGTATCACGGGTTATGCGTCGATGCGTAAGCCGGAGTTAGTTACCGCTTTGGTCAATAAGTTACGGGCTCTCAAGGCGGCTAAGACTCGAGCAAAGATGCGAAACAAGAATAAACGTTCTGCCGCGAGGCGGTCGAAAGCAAACGTTTCAACTCCTCTGACAAATATAACAGCGATACCACTACGGGCCTTGGTGATGGATACGGCGAAAAAAAAATGCTTGATGGATTTGTCTAACGGTCCAGTATTTAGTCGCAACGGTGCAAGTAAACAGTTAACACGCGATCGTGTTATCGTTTTGGTGAGAGATTCCTATTGGATTCAGGTGTGTTGGGAAATCAAATCGAAGAGCGTGGTTCGAGCCCAAGCAGCTTTGGCGCATCAGTGGCACGCGGCGCGGCCGATCATTCGTTTGTACGAAGTGCAGAACGACTCACAGCAGGTGCATGGAACTCGTGTCGTGCGAGACATTGAAATTCATGGCGGTGTGACGAATTGGTATGTCGATGTCGATCAAACTCAAACTCCCTACCAAGTTGAGATTGGTTATTTAGCGGACACTGGAGAATTCCACCCGTTGTGCCGCAGTAACACGGTAACCCCACCGGCTCCTGGATCCTGTGATGCGACTGATATGAATTGGGATGATATTGCTAAAGACTACAAACGCATCTTTGCTCTCAGCGGCGGAGACGCTGACGGGCAAAGTAACCAAGACCTACAGGATATATTTGAACAGCGATTGCAGCGCCCGATGAGCAAGTCGGTCGTGATGAAACACGGTTTGTCAGGGCAAGACGAAGACCAGTCGAAATTGCACTTTGAAGTAGAATCTGAATTGATTGTTTATGGCAATGCAGAACCGGATGCCACAGTTATGATGGCCGGTGAACCGGTGAAACTAGCTAAAGATGGTAGCTTTACGATTCGCATGGACTTGCCAGACCGCCGTAGGGTTTTCCCCTTAGTCGCTAATGGCGCCGATGGCTTGCGAGAAAAAACCGTCGTCATTTCTATCGAACGCAATATCAAGATTCTCGAACCCACCATCAAAGACCGCATTGCCGCCTTGCGTGAACTCAGGAAAGGGTAGGGCAGCGGAGGGGGTTTATTATATAGCAGCAACCCCGTGGGCCATGACTGCCCGTAATACTCCAATGCGGTCAATCGGTTTGCAATTCCTTCGCTGCAGTGCTAAAGTTGCAGGTAGCCTCTTCCATGTTTGTGGGCTAGTGCTGATTTTTTGGGGAGCCGATACGAAGACCGCAGGGGACTGGTTTTTGATGACAGCCACGGGTCAGGCCACGATTTAGTAATACTTGCTATTGCTAGGTTGCGGATCACGCGTCCTGTTTTCCAAGTCCCCACCTTAAATTTGCGGGCTCTCACAAAACTCACTACCACGGCATTGAGGCGGAGGCTTTTTTATAATCGGTGATCCCTATGTCTCTTGCTGCGCCCCAATCTGAATCTTTGTCGATTGCTCAAATCTCCAAACGAGCGCAAACTCTAGTGCGATTCATAGCGCAATATGAATTTTGCGCGGTTGCTTTGTCGGCCGGAGTTGATAGCAGCGTGGTTGCCAAAGCAGCTTTCCTCGCAGTGGGCGACCGGGCGCTGGCAGTTACTGCTCAAAGTGCAAGTCTGGCCCGTGGCGAATTACAGTTGGCTCAACAAACAGCAGCGTTGATCGGAATCCGCCACCAAGTTATTGAAACGGCGGAATTCGAAAATGCAGATTATTTGCGAAACGCTGACGACAGATGTTATCACTGCAAAACCGAGCTCTATCAAAAGTTGCAATCTTTGGCGACGGATACAGGATACGTGCTGTTAAGCGGGACTAACCTGGACGATCTGGGTGATTTTCGCCCAGGGCTCGTAGCAGGAGTTGAACATCAAGTCGTGACTCCATTGGCGGATTGTCGGCTTGATAAGACAATGGTGCGAGGTATCGCCAAGTTTTGGGACTTGCCCGTTTGGGATCGCCCGGCGAATCCCTGCCTATCCAGCCGCATTGCTTATGGAGAAACGGTCACACCAGAACGACTAGCTATGGTGGACGCGGCAGAATGTTTTCTCAGAAGTCGTGGATTTACCGACGTGCGCGTTCGTTGTCATCGCGATAATCTAGCTCGCGTCGAAGTAAACGCTGAACAGATTTGTGACCTAACGGGTGATTCTATGCGGCAAGCGGTCGACGCAAAACTACGCTCACTGGGGTTTGCGTTTGTCACGATTGACCTGCGTGGCTTTCAATCGGGTAGCTTGAATCAGTTATTGCAGATTCAAACTTGAACGCCTGTTTATTGATAGGTCGAGCTGCTCTTCAAATGGTTTGCGGAGGTCCTCCTCGAGGCGAGCGATGATTTCCATTCGAACTTTAAGATCGATTTGGTCAATGATATCACTAAGCGAAACGAGTACTTGGACTACCTTTTTTGTATCCTCCTGGCGGTGATAAATATTAGCCAGTCCCGCTAAACCGAATCCACGGAAATGTTGTTCTTCGGGTCCTAAGTAGAAAAGCTCCAGATAATAGAATTCGGCAAGTTCGAAATCTCCGCCGGTTAAATATAAGTCGCCTAGCCTTTGGTGAGCAAGTAGAGTGTAGTAATTGTTTTTGGGGGAATCCTGAGGCGGGAAATACTTTTCAATACATTTGTATGCCTCATCGGTGTTGCGGATTGATGCATAGTAATACTGTTTCTCGACCCTGTCATATCTCTCAATGGTGTTGGTAGGTTCGATGGGTAAGTCGAGTGATGTTTCTTGGTAGCGCATGCTGGCCCATACCATACCACCGATAAAGAAGATGACCGCAGTCAGCATCCACAAGCGATTCAAGGCAAACTGCCCGGTTTGGCGCGTGTGGTTTTTCATTAGAGCGTCGAGTTGTTGCGTTGCTTGGACTCGAGCATTTGCCAGCGACATATTTTCCCAATCCCAGCGATCGAGATCATCGGGCCAGCTATTGTCCATCTCGGCGGCCGGTAGTTTTCGCAGCGATTCTTGTAAGTCAGTTGCTTTTTGAAAACGGTCAGCGGGATCTTTGGCCAGCAACTTCATAATGATCGAGCTAAACTCTGCGGAAAGATCAGTGCGATGTTCTTGGATCGGGGTCGGTTTACGTTTGAGGTGCTGCACGGCAACACTCAACGCAGTCTCACCTTGAAAGGGCGGATTTCCAGTTAGCATATGATAGGCTGTTACACCTAACGAATACATGTCACTGCGAGGATCGACGATTTTGCCTTCCGCTTGTTCTGGGCTCATGTAGAGGGGCGTCCCCATGGTGATACCGATCTGAGTGGTTTGTACACCGTCAGTTTGATCTACAACTCGAGCTAATCCAAAATCAGCAACTTTGACTTCACCGGTTGGAGCGAGCATAATGTTTTCAGGTTTGATATCACGATGGATGATCCCTTGCTTGCCCGCTCGATTAAGCGCTGCAGCAACCTGTTGCAGAATATTGATTCCTAATCCACTTGAAACATCTCCGTTACGCTGCATGAACTGAGCGAGATTTTGTCCGGCAACATATTCTTGGGCGATAAAGTGGATCCCTTGGATATTACCGACTTCATATATTTGAACGATATTTGCATGGACCAGGGACGCGGCAGCTTGGGCTTCCGTGTGAAATCTACGCACATAGGATTCTTGTTCAGCGAGATTGCTTTTGAGGACCTTAAAGGCTACACGTCGTTTCAGTGATTGTTGTTCAGCTAAATAGACAACACTCATCCCACCATGACCGAGTCGGCGGAGGATTTGATAGTCGCCCAGAGTTAGCCCGATGAGAGAGGCGGAATGCAGATTGTCGGATTCAGCAGTGGTCATAATACGCTAGAAGTGGTTCCTTTTCACTGTTTATAAGTACAGAGATATTATATAAGAGTCTATACGTATTAGCGTACAGATTGTTCCATAAAATAGATATGTTGAACGGTCTTTGCCGACGTTACATTTAACCTAAAGTGTTAAGCTTGATATAGTCATTGCGGTTTGAATTGATGATGCAAAGCGTCCATAGCACCAAGAGCTTACCAATGAATTATTCCACCAGACCGTTATCCCACCGGTCAACATATCATTATCGCTGGGTCGTTTACACGTTGCTAGTTTCAGCCGGCCTTCACGTTTTAGGTGTGCTCACCGCGCTGGGTGTGTTGCAGCCTGGGCTGGATGTTCAACTGCCTATATTAGATCGCGCTTATTACATCAGCAACAACGTTTTGTCTTGGCGGCTCGGTTGGCTAGTGTGGCAATGTACCGCTATTTCCAATCTTGTTGCGGCCATTGCCATTGTTTGCTATTTTCGTCATGCCTATCTCAGGCGAGTTTGTGATACTTGCTGGCCGTATTATTGGTCGCTGGCAGCACTGGTGTTTACGATTTTAGCGATGATTCCAGAGCAGTGGGCCGAGTTTGCTCTGGTAACTGAATTTATCCAAACGGCGCATCTAGCAATCACCACAGGCGACACCACCGAATACTTATTACAGGAATCACGTTGGCTTGTCATGACCACGACTTGTGGCGCTTGTGGCTATACGATGATGCAATTCGCTTGGATTTGCTGCGCGACGATCTATCATGGCCGTCCTCGAAAAATATGGTGGTTCTGGGGCTTCGGTCTGCTCGATTTTGCCTTGTTCACTATTTCCTATTTAGCGTGCTATTGGAGTTGCCAAGCGGCGTTGCAAGCCGGAGTGTATGTTGGATTCGAAACGGTAATTATTTTCAACGCGATTGCGTTTCCACTATTGATTTTGTGGATGTTGATGTTCATCTCCGTTGTGGGCAATCGCCACCATGCAGAGGCGGTGCTGAAGAGCCCGAAATTACCGAACAATTACTAACGCGGAATGCTCGCCGACCTAGAAGTTACTCAATACGCCCCCTACTATTACCACGGTAAAACATATGTGGCAGATGATTGTGCAGATGCCGGCGACAATCCCTACTATCGCATGCGCTGAGCCTTTAATAACAGGGTTCTGTTTACGAGCTTGCAGACCTTTGACCCCAAGGATGATACTGCCGATACCAGAGAAGGGGATAAAGAAGGAGAAGATGCCAAGGTAGTATGCGATAAGTGCATGTTTGTTTTTGTAAGGAATGATTCCACCGGTGGCGTCGCCTTGCGTGTCTTGTCCATGTTGCGGCGGCACATAAGTTACTTGTTCTGCTTGGGGCGTGATATAGGGATTGGCGGTGTCCGCTTGCGGTGTTGGATTTACGTCTAGTGGGTCATTTTCACTGGATGTATTTGACATTTGTTTTCCTTTGATGAGAGAGCTTATTGCGTGATCGTTTGCTGTAACTAGAAGCTGAAGAATGGAATTGGGATAAGTAAAGCATGTTGTTCTAGCAAGCTCCACTCACCATACCAAGATGTGTAACGCGAAGCGAGTACGATGGAACCATAAGCAAACACGACAGGGATGAGGGTCAGGCGGCCTAACCAGATCGACAATCGCAGCCGCGGCGTTTCACGGCGGTGGGCACGAGCGTAGGCCCAGCCAAGGAGGATGCGTGTCGGCCAAGCGAAGATGATGAAAACAACAGCTGGCAACAACACGACTTCTCGCGGTGTCAATTCGATTTTGACTAAATATACGGGCAACGCTAACAGCCAAACGGAAACCATCGATATCCATAATGCCAGGGGCGCGCGTTGGTACATGGAGCGCACAACACCAATCTCTCTAAAAACGCTAAGCCGTTGTTCCACGGCGAAACGTGTTTGTAGTATCGGTAGGTACAAGAAAATGATAGCGAGTGCAATATACCCGATCGTTCCGCAAACGACGTTGATGCCGCGGGGCAAAACCATTCCGCCAATACACAATCCAATGGGAATAATGAGCCAACAGAATGTACCTATAAACCCTTTGAACCCTGTCACAAAAAGTGTACGCAAGGGAAATTCACTGACGAATTTCCAGAATCTGTCATGGGCGGCGACATAGATTTTGCGATTTAATCCTTCTTTCAAAAATCGTACGGGCGCTGGCCAAATGAAATGGCGCAGTAATCCACCGCGGGTCCAAGCCCACAAGGTGACGAGGCTTGTAAATGCAGCTAGCAAGGCAGTTTGCCAACCGTATTGGGCAGCTCGTTCGCTGTCGGGGAGCATGATTGTGGCATCCACATAGTAATTAGACATGAAATATGCGGGCAGCCAAATGAGGAATGTGCCGAGGATGACGCCGCCCGTTCGGGCAGCGGTTTGGATTCCCCAAAATCCCGCGCGAACTTTTTGGTGTTTCACAATCCGCCTAGAAATCTCCAGTAAATATCCGAGAGCGACGAATTGGACGATAGGCAATGATGCGCCTAAAGCGAGTGCCGTAACAAGGACAGCGACACCAAATATCCAGAATACGAGGCAGTAAAATGCGCGAAAAGGAGCAAATAGAATATGCGTGATTTGCTTAACAATGCTCGGTTGTTGTGTTGAATATTGAGTGCTCGGCACAGCAGGCTCTACGCTCGTCGTAACCACCGGCTGTACAGACGTTGGGACAACTGCCTCAACTGGAATGGCCACAACCGCAAGAGGAGCAGTTGAGGGGGTTGGTTGAAGATTATCTTGTCCGGTTTCAAGCATGATCAAAGGTGGAAAGATGATGACGGATGTACAAAAATGGTGTTGGGTGTTTGCCCTGTCGATTCTGTAAATATAGCAAAGAGCTAATGACGGATTGTCTAGAAAAGCAAATTTATAATGCTATAATACATTATACAATTAATTTAGTCGGAAATTGGCATAAATTGACGTACAAGGAAACTGTAAAAATGAAATGGCGGCCAATCATCTCGGTATTGATTTGCCTCGTCGTCCTCGGCGGAATTTCAAGCAGTCTGCTGTCAACAAGTCAAATAGGTTCGTCGTCGGCTTGGCGAAAGCGGCCTCTTCATCCCGCTGCCGATATCCTAAAGGTCGTTGCTGCTGTCAATCGCGAGTTTTCCGATTCATGGAAAAATGCCGATTTAGAAACAGCCACACCGGCTTCGGTACTCGCTGTCATGCGTCGGGCTTCGCTCGCTCTGCATGGAACTGTTCCATCGCTGGAAGAAATTCGCGAGTTTGGCCCGGCAGCACAGATGGTTGAAACAACAGTTTCAGAAAACGACTTACTGGATCGCTACGTCCAATATTTATTAGCAGATCGTCGTTATGCGGATTATGTCAGTGAACGATTTGCTCGTGTGTTTGTTGGCGTGGACACGGGCCCCTTTTTGGTTTATCGGCGCCGTCGTTTTCAATTGTGGCTGAGTGACCAACTGTTTATAAATCGACGATACGATAGTTTATGCCGAGATTTAATCAGCAGTACGGGCGTCTGGGTGAGTGACCCAGCTGTTAATTTTGTAACGGCAACGATTACCGATGACAGTCAAGGTCGCCCGGACTTGCCAAAACTGGCCGGGCGTACGAGCCGCGCATTCTTAGGGATGCGATTGGACTGTCTGCAGTGCCATGATGATGCACTAGGCACCATCGACTTGAGCTTCGATGGGATGCCGCGTGAGGCGTTGCAAACCGATTTTCATCAATTCGCAGCTTTCTATTCTCAAGCGAGCATTAGTCTAGGTGGCGTACAGGATGACTTTCGCCATTACTCCTACACTTATTTGGGCGACGAAGAAGATAGTTTAATCTCGCCCAAAGTACCTTTTCAATCTGACTTGACATTGCCCGCAGGTTCACGCCGTGGGCAACTCGCTACGTGGATCACTGCCCGCCAAAACCGAGCATTCTCGCGGACGGCCGTGAACCGAGTATGGGCGATTATTTTCGGTAAACCTTTGGTGTACCCAGTAGATGACATTCCGTTGATGGGACCGTTTCCGCCAGGCCTTGAATTGCTGGCAACGGATTTTAGTGATCATGATTATGACCTGAAACGACTAATTCAAATTATCACTCGCCTTGATGTCTTTCGCATCTCTAGTCGAGCAACATTCGATGTGACTTCACAACACGAACACGCTTGGGCCGTTTTTCCGTTGGTGCGTTTGCGACCGGAGCAGGTAGCTGGCGGTATCGGGCAAACTGCAAGGGTGCGGACGATTAATGCCGATGTTAGCTATTCGGTGCGGCAACAACAGCAACAGGATATTTTGTCCTTTGTTAAGAGATACGGGGATACTGGGGAAGATGAGTTTGAAGATCGCGGCGGTACGATTACTCAACGACTGCTAATGATGAATGGCAATTTCGTAAAAGATCGAACACGTAGTTCCGAAGACTTAAATACAGCCGCACGTATTGCAACGATTGCTGAAGACGACGAAGATGCGATTGAAATGACATATCTTTGCGTACTCACTCGGCTACCTTCAGAGACAGAGCTGCATCACTTTTTATTGGCATTGAAAGACGTCTCGCCTGATCAGCGCGAGCCAATATTAGAAGATCTTTTTTGGACTTTAATTAACAGTACCGAGTTTTCGTGGAATCATTAGAGTTGTTCATTGCAAAGAACATCCGTTTTAAACATGGGGAAAGGGTAGCACATCCATGGCTTGTCAATCACAGCACCATTGGAATCGCCGGACACTGTTAACCGCTGCTGCAGCGACTAGTATGTCTTGGCTGACGCCGCTAGCCACGAAATTGGTACGCGCTCAGGAACTTGCTCCAGATTCGCAGGCACCCGCTAAAAGCGTGATTTTGTTGTGGATGCAGGGGGGGCCGAGTCAGCGTGACACGTTTGATCCGCAGCCCCAAGCGAGCGAAAAATATAGCGGAGGTGTTAAGTCTATTGCGACCTCGGCCAAGGATGTGCGAATTGCCGAAACGTTACCATTGATGGCCCAACAGATGCATCACTTGAGCTTAGTACGTAGTGTTGTTAGTCGCGAAGGTGACCACGCCCGCGGAGTTTACAATGTGAAGACAGGTTTTCGCCCTGACCCGACATTGGTGCACCCGTCGATAGGAGCGGTAATGTGTCATCAGTTGACTGATGACTTGGAGATTCCGCGACATATTTCTATGCTCACAACAAATAACCCAGCGCGGGGAGGTTATCTTGGTGATTCGTTTGATGCATTTCAAGTTGGCGACCCACAACAGCGAGTCCCCGATGTTATAGCGCGGGTGGACGTAGATCGCGATGAGAAGCGCCGCGCCGACTTATTTGGAGTGGTTGAGCAGGAGTTCGCTCGCGGTCGCTTACGGAATCTTGATGAGAAAAAAACACTCCATCAATTGTCGATGAAAAGAGCGGTCCGCATGATGGCTTCATCACAACTCAAAGCCTTTTCATTAATGGATGTCTCACAAACAAAAAAAGATCGCTTCGGAGACACTTCGTTCGGTCGCGCTTGTCTGGCTGCGACTCAGTTGATTCAAGTGGGCGTGCGATGTGTGGAAATTACGCTTGGCGGTTGGGATAGCCACATAAATAATACCTCGACACAAGCGAGTCGCTCCAAAATTATGGATGCGGCGATGTCTTCCATGCTGGCGGAACTTTCCGAAACCGGTTTGTTGGAAAGCACGATTGTGGTGTGGGGTGGTGAATTTGGTCGAACGCCTTGGCTCAACAGCACAAGCGGTCGTGACCATTGGCCGCATGGATTTACTATTGCCCTGGGTGGTGGTGGAATCCAAGGGGGACGCGTAGTAGGCGAAACAAATCCAGAGCCGAAAGAAGACATGCAGGACAGAACCGCCGATGTTGTCGATGCGCATGAAGTCGAAGATATTCATGCAACCGTTTTTAAGGCACTCGGTATCGACTACGAACAGGAAATGATGACACCCGTTGGACGGCCGATGGTTGTCGCGCAAGGTAATGCAATTCAAGAATTGTTTTAATGACAATCGACATGTGACAGATGATATGGGTATCTACGAAAGCGGCAGATATTTATACTAAGGCCACTTGAAATGAACCGGAGTTGGTTCTCAAGCGTATTTTAAAGAATGATAATTATGACCATCATGTTTCGCTGTTTGATGTGTGGAAAAGATCTCACGGTTGATGATACGCATAGTGGTGAGCAAACGGAATGTTCCAAGTGCGGTGCCGAAATCTTGGTGCCGGCGGCATCTGCAAGTAGCAGCGCGCCCGTTTTGCGCCGTGGAGTTTCTGCGGTTGGGGTTCGTTCATCCTCCACCAAGTCAGTGTTTCGCAGTAAACGTAAAGCACAAAACCGCGCGGAAGCCGCTGGTGAAGAATTTGAAGGAGACGATTTTGATGGCCGGCGACAATGGAAAACGCTCATTGGTTTTGTCGTCAGTCTGATTGTTTTCTTTGTGGTCTATGTAGGCTATTTGGCGATTCCACCAAGCCGAGTTCCCTTTACCGATGCAGAAGCAAAGGCGATCAGACGTGATGTCCAATCGGAAAATTGGGGCACGTATCTAGACGGACAGTGTAATGCTGTCGATAAAATCAACGATGTGATGGTGTACGTTAGAAATGAAGCGACGTATGAAGAGGTGTTCCCCGATCTAAAAGAACTCAATGACATTATCAATTTGCAAGTGGTAGCCAAAGCAGAAGATATGGAAGAGATGGAACTAATGCTAGTCAACAAAAGGATGACCAATCGTCAAGTTGCGGGTAACCAACACATGTTGAATCATCTCGAACGTTTGCGGGATAGCAACGCCAAGCTAGTCCAACGCATAATCAATGACATCCCCGTTTTCAAGGCTGTGACGCAGTAGGGCCACGGAGTAGTACAAAATTACTCTAATTGGCGAGGTGTTTTCTCCTATTACCGATTGGCGTCGCATGTTGTAGGATGGAGCACTTACCATTTTACTGTTTTTGTGATGAGTCTTGATTGATTATGGAAGCTGGAATTGTTGGATTACCAAATGTCGGTAAAAGTACGTTATTCAATGCATTGACGAGTTCACAAGGCGCGGATAGTGCGAATTATCCCTTTTGCACAATTGAACCGAACGAAGGTATTGTGCCCGTGCCGGATGCTAGACTCGATACGATCACCGAATATATTCCACCTCAAAAAGTAATTCCCGCCGTGTTGAAATTGGTTGACATTGCTGGGATTGTTAAAGGTGCTAGCGAAGGTGAAGGGCTTGGTAATAAATTCCTTAGCCATATTCGTCAAGTCGACGCAATTATTCAAGTGGTCCGCTGTTTCGAAGATGAAGATGTCATCCACGTCGCTGGCAAAGTTGACCCACTAGATGATATAGAAATCATCGAAAGTGAGTTAATGATTGCGGACATGCAGACACTTGAAAATGCGTTGAACAAAGCTGAGCGGACGGCTCGTAGTGGTGATAAAGAAGCACAAGCAACGGTCTTGGTTATCAATAAATGTCTTGAACATTTAGGTAAAGACGAGCCATTGCGGAGTCTGGATTTGCACGACGGTGAACTTGAGTTGATTCATAGTTATGGCCTGTTAACCGCCAAGCCTGTCCTGTATGTCGCCAATGTCGATGAAGATGATCTTGATGGCAAAGGTCCGCTGGTACAGCAAGTACGTGATTACGCCCAAAGCGTGAATGCTGGCGTCGTACACGTCTGTGCTCGTATCGAAGCAGAAGTCGCTGAGCTGGATGCGCAAGATCGATCAGAGATGCTTGAATCGATAGGGCTTACTGAACCGTCGTTGTCGGTTCTCGCTCGTGAAGCCTATAAAACTCTCGGATTACAAAGTTATTTTACTGCGGGTGAAAAAGAAGTTCGCGCTTGGACAATCCCAGTCGGTGCAACAGGACCTCAAGCTGCTGGTGTGATTCATACGGATTTCGAGCGAGGTTTTATTCGAGTCGAAGTTTATTCAGTGGATGATTTGGTAGAGTATGAAAGTGAAAAGGAACTTCGCACAGCAGGGAAACTGCGAGTTGAAGGTAAATCCTATGTCGTGCAAGACGGTGATATTTGTCATTTCTTGTTTAATGTCTAAAGAACAGATCGCCGTTGTTTAGCTGATTTTATAAACCAACAAGCATTTAGTGATTTGCATGAAATATTTGCCAGCCATTATTGTTCTTGCGTTTGTATGGACGGCTGTGCTGTGGGTATTTCTGAGCTTTGAGCCAAATGAGGCAACGGGTCGCCCGCATTCGGAAGCAACGTTTGCGACACCGCAAGGTTCGACGAGTGTTGCGATGATGCAAGGAGGCGAGGGCGGATACCGGCACGAGCATATAGTCGTTCCTGGGTTGTTGCTTGGTTGCAGCATGATTGCAATGTTTTGCATGATGTTATTTTGGGTTTGCCGTACGAAACACGCCGACCCGGACTCAGCAGGGTATTTTTGGAATTTGATGGTGATGGTGGTGTTGGTGTACGTTAGCGCATTCATTTTGTTGTGCACGACTTACCAAATGTCATGGCTTGAACCCACAGAACCAGATTATCTGGGGCCCTTTCCAATTGCCACAAGCCTGATGTTTCTGGGCATGTACGGTGTGCCACTGGGTTTTGTCGTGTTATACGTCCTTTTTTTCGAAGATAGAATCTTGCCTCAGGCGGCACTCGAAGAATTTCGTAAAATAGTCCAAGCAGCCAAATCGGATGATGTGGCCGAGCAGGAGGCTAGCTGATGGAAGAATACCGTTCGAGCATTATCTTTGGATTCATATTGGTGTACATGTTGGTTTGCATTGCTGTGGGGTTGTGGGCCATGCGCAGGACCCGTAGTACCAAAGATTTCTTCATGGCCGGTCGCCATCTGGGGATGATTGTGACGAGTGTTGCCGTGTTTTCGAGCACAATGAGTGGATTTGGTTTTGTGGGTGGACCGGGTTTAGTTTATCTTGCTGGGACCAGTTCATTTTGGATGGTGATCAACATGTCGATCGGCATGTGTATTATGTTTTTTCTGCTTGGTAAGCGATTGCGGATGTTTGCCGAGTTAAGAGAACCGGTTTCGTTGCCCGACGCAGTGTCCGCTAGGTACAACTCTCGGTTCACCGGCGGTCTAACCGCTGTGGCTATCCTGCTGGGAGTGATCACTTATTTGGGTGTACAGATCAAAGCGATGTCTGTTGTGCTGTTTCAAATATTGCAGGATATTGCGTGGGCCTCGACGCCGCTCGAGTGGTGTTATGTCATCAGTTGTGCCGTGTTAGTGTTCTATTGTGTGACGGGCGGGATCATCGCATCCGTTTATACCGACTTGATTCAAGGCGTGATTATGGTAGTCGCTGCTGTTTTAGTTTTGCTCACGACGATGGCGACGGTCGACGGTGGGTTACAGGGAATGGCGGAAGTTATTACGCGAGACGATCCTGAAGCTATGCAGCCTTGGGGAACCTTTGGCATGATTTCCTGTTTGTCATTCTATTTCATCATGGCTCTTGGCGTGTGTGGGCAACCACACGTGATAACTAAACTAATGATGACGAAAAATATATCAGATACTCGGCACATGTTGCCAATGTCCGTGGCAGGTTACGGTTTGGCAGCGTTATTATGGATTTCGATCGGGCTATGTATGCGGGCGGTTGTCTTAAATTCTCCGTATGTTACCCCCCTGCTGAACCCCGACCAAGCGGCATCCGAATTTCTGACATGCTATGCTCCTCCGGTGTTGGCGGGCGTAGTTTTCGCCGGTCTTTTTGCCGCGATTATGTCGACCGCCGACAGTTTCCTGAATATCGGCTCCGCGGCGTTAGTCCACGATTTACCACAAGCCTTTGGAATGACTCCTTTGAAACATGAACTGCGATGGGCTAGAATTGCGACGGTAGTAATTGCAGTGGGTGCTGGCTTGTTGGCTTATTGCGCTGGTGAAATGGTGGCGATGTTAGGCGTGATGGGTTGGTCGATCTTTGCGATTGCCATCGTGCCGATCGTGGCGATCGGGTTCAACTGGAAGCGCGCGAATCGGATCGCAGTAAACACCTCGGTCATTTCCGGCTTGGCTTGTTATGCCGGTCTATATTTGACCGACATCCGTTTGCCCTATAACTTTCACCTAGGCGCCTTCTCAATGCTCGTTACGCTAACCATTTTCTTTATGGTAGCGCTCGTAACGCCGGCTAACCGTCTAGACAAAGATATCGATGCGGTTATGGACTTGTAGCAGGGACTATGAATGGCACGCATTGAAATAATCAGCCGTAGACGGGTTACGAGATTATGTCGTGGATGACGTTGCCGTGGACATCGGTTAGCCGCATATCTCGTCCACCACTACGGTAGGTAAGGTCACGGTGGTCGAGTCCTAATAGATGCAAAGTGGTCGCCCACATATCGTAGACGGTTGTTTTGTTTTCGATGGCGTGATAACCAAATTCGTCAGTGGCACCATATGCGGTTCCGCCACGGATTCCTCCCCCAGCCATGAAAATGCTGAAACCATACGGATCGTGATCTCTACCACTTGAGCCCTGTGCAAATGGTGTCCGGCCGAATTCTCCCGTGAAAATGATCAACGTATCTTTCAATAGATCCCGTTGCTTGAGATCTTTAATTAACCCCGCGATTGGTTGATCAATTTGATGCCCCATTTTGCCGTGACCTTGTTTGATGTTCCCATGATTGTCCCAGGGGTTTGCGGCGCCACCACCGCCGATTCCATAACTCAAACAGGACAACTCAATAAAACGAACGCCCCGTTCAACGAGTCGTCTTGCCAGCAAACATTGCCGTGCGTAATGTCCGGTCTTTGGATCGCTATCGAATACGCCGTACATTTTCATCGTTGTTTTGCTTTCACCGGACAAGTCAACAAGCTCTGGAACCGCTGCCTGCATTCGATAGGCCATTTCGTAATTCTTGATTGCTGAGTCGACTTGATCATCGTCGTTTGTGGCGGTTAAAAACCGCTGGTCTTGTTGTTTGATGAAGGCGAGTCGCATTTGTTGTTGCCGGGCGACGTCACTTGGCGTGATATTGGGAATTGGATTCTTAGCGTCGAGATTTACTTGAGTTGCTTGATGATAAGCTGGCAGGTAACCGTTACTGAACAATGGAATCCCGCCATGTGGTAAAGTTGAACCGCCGCTACCGAGCACGACAAACCCAGGTAAATTCCGGTTGATGCTTCCTAATCCATAATTCACCCACGCACCGGCGCTAGGATGTCCCATAAACGGGAATCCGCTATGCATAAAGAAATTACCCTGTGCGTGCTCGCTAAACGTTGCGGTCATGGAACGGACGACTGCGAGTTCATCAGCACAGGTTGCCAAATGTGGCAGCAACGCGCTGATTTCCAAACCACTTTCACCATGTTTGTCGAATGCCCAGTGTGATGGCATCAACGTTCCATTTTGATTGAACTGAGTGCGATTGGCTTGGAAGGGTACTGGTTTACCAGCGTCTTTTACGAGCCGCGGTTTTGGATCAAAGGTATCGACTTGCGACACGCCACCGGACATGTAACAAAAGATGACATGCTTCGCTCGCGCCGTGAAATGAGGTTTTGCCAACTTTTGTTTAGCGGCGTCCGCTGGGCCTGCGGCTGACGATGTGTTGTCGTTGGCCATTAAACCGGCCAGCGCCAGCATCCCAAACCCGCTCGAGGCGTGGGAAAGAATTTGTCGACGTGTTGGATAATGTGTCATTGAGTGATCAACGGATAAAGATGAATTCTTTGAAATTGAAAAGGCTTTGAGCAAAATCTTGCCAAGCATGCGTTTCAAACTCTTGGGGGGGGATGTTCGGCCCGAGAGAGTCAAGTACTTCACGGTTTGAGGTCAGAGAAATTTTTAGTTTAGCAATGCGATGCTGTTGTTGTATCGTCAACGCTGCCATTACTAATTTTTCAGGGATGAAGTCACTGCTTCCGGACGCTAATGCTGAAATTTCGTCAGCATTAAGAGCTTGATTATAAATTTGTGCATCCAAGATACGTCCTGCGAGCATGCGGTTTCCGCCAACGGGTGTATGTCGGATGCCAAAACAAATGACGCTTTCATTTGCTTTGAACTCTGCCGGCCCCGAAGATTTATATGGCTCGCCGTAGGGTTTGCCGTTACGAAAAATATGGATCGTCCCATCTTTTGCATAGGTTATGGCAATATGAACGGGAGTTTTTACCGCCGCCGTTTCCGGCGGCCCATTAACGCCTGCTGTGCGGGAAAAATTGTTGCTACCGGCTAACCACTGTTGAGAATCTTTTTCGGCATAAACGATTGAATCAAAATAAATTCCGTCGTTGGTTTGAATTGTAATCACACCACCAGCCCTTTGGTTTAGTGTGTTTAACTGTACGATGGCAGCCAGCGTTTTTTCAGTGATGTTTTTTGAAATTGGTTTGGTAATGGCATAAGCGGCGGCATCGTTGAGAATCAATGCTCCGTTTTGGATATGAGCGTTATTTGAGGCAGTGGCGTGTGAATCGCCGATCTGATCTTGCAGCGAATTTTCGAAATCCCAGTGGTGGATTGGGCTTGGTATCGCCACCGTCGGTAATTTGCCCGCAGCTTTTTGTTGCAGTAGTGTTTGTCGTACAGGGTGAAGGATATCGTGGATTTGTTGTGTTTGCGAGCGAATTGCCTTGTTGAGCATGTCACTTTTGTCTCGTGATTCTCGTTGCTCTAACAACAGTTGCTCGAAATATTGTTGACATTGTTCTAATTCAATAGCTGTAGGCGCACGTGAAAAGGCGCGTAAAAACATCGCATGAAAGCGGGCGGTGTTGTCTACGAGTGAAGTGTCCTTAATAATATCCGCGGCGAATTGCTTGGCGGTGTTAATTACGAACGCACTGTTCAGTAGTGTCAGCGATTGAGCCGGGACATTTGTTTTCGCGCGAGCCCCAACGGTACTTAATGGTTCCGGGCGGTCAAAGATGTTAAGAAATGGGTCGGGATTGTTCCGATGGGTTCGGACATAAAGGCTACGACGAGGTGACGTCCCGGCGACGCTTGTTTGATACATCGTGGGGTCCAGTGTCGCTGCGGTTACTAACATCGCATCTCGAATCGCTTCTCCATCGAGCCGTGTAATTGGAAATTGGGCAAACATGTTTACAGCGGTTGCTTGTTGATTGTCAGGGAGGCTTGGATTATGGCTTGCTTGACGATACGTCGCACTCATAACAATTTGGCGGATGAGATTTTTCTGCGACCAATTATTTTCTTCCAGTTGTGAGACCAGGTAATTTAACAATTCTGGATGAGTTGGACGAGTTCCGAGATGGCCAAAGTTATCAACGGTACTGACAATGCCACGGCCGAACAAATGGTGCCAAATGCGGTTGGCGATAACACGGCCAACGAGTGGGTTGTCGGGGTTTGAGAGATCCTCGGCGAGTTCAAGCCGCCCACTTTGTGTTGTTGTGTATTGACGGTCACTAAATGCCTCGAGAAAACCACGAGGTACCATCGCATCGACGTCATGCGGATTTCCTCGAGTCCATAATGGATGGTCGACGCCGTGACGATCGATAACGCCTGGCGATCGCACTGGCGTCGGGATGATGTTTTCCAGATGGCGATATTGCGTGAGTAGTCGTTCGATCGAGGGGAGTTGCGAGAGTTGATTGGGAAGCAATTGATTGCGAACGAAGAATCCGAGGAAGCGAGCTTCCTCGTCGGAAATGGATTCGCGTTGCCATTGTGCGATGATGCGCCGTAACACGTCTTGATACAATTTCCCCAGTTCTTGAGGATTGGTTGGCGTTTGGTCAGTGACGGCCGCAAGCCGATTCGGCAAATTAACGGGTGGTAGTTGGCCCGCTTTAAGGCAAGCGACGTTGGTGAGTCCGAACCAACTCCGCTGCTGGGAGCGTGCTTCCACCGGTAGGTCGTAAGCCGTTGCTAGTTCCAAATACATACTAGTGCCGCGGAAATAGCGCATGTCGAATTTAATCCATGCGGGGTTGATAGAATTGGGATTCTGTTCCAAATACAACAAACCAATCACGCGTGGATAGTTTTCCATAACAAAGCGTAGGCGGGATCCCATGCTTTTTAGCCCGGCAACCTGAATCCAAATATCATCAAAATCAACATTGAATTCCGGCGAGTGCAAGACCCCATTGTGTCGACTCGACAGGCTGTTTGTGAAAAGACCAGCGACATGAATGTTCTCGATGATCTGATCGCCCGTTGGGTTGATAGCAAAGTCGCCACCGCGACGCCTGCCCGCTAGGCCAGTTCCATGCTGCGTCCATTGTTGGTGATCGTCTCCCGAACTGAGATTCCATCGTCGTTGTAAGGTTTGTTGTTGAAAAGATTGGTCTTTATCACGAGCAGATGTCCACTGCGATTTGATTTTATTCCATTGACCGCTAAATTGCTCGCCAGAAAGACCGTTTAATGTGGCCAACTCAAACAACGGATTTCGGTCGACGATGGCGTCTTTCTTGCCGGCCAATTTGATTTGTTCCTGCCAGCGTGTCATCAGTGACGTGGAAGAATCCTGCAACACCTTTAGCCAGTGTTGAGCGATTTCATGGCGGATGCTTTCTTTGAGTTGAGTGAGTTGTTGTTTGTTCGTGTCTGCTCGAGTTGGTGTGTCCACAGTGATCAAGGCTGGGCGAGCGTTGGCTAATATTCCGTAGAAACGGTAATAATCGCGTTGGCTGATGGCGTCGAATTTGTGATCGTGACAGCGCGCACAGGAGACGGTAAGTCCTAAAAATGCCTTACTGATGACATCAACTTGATTGTCGATGAAAGCAATTTGTTCGACTTTGGCATCGACGGGAGCGTAGCCGTGAGGGACAAATCGATAGTGTCCTGTCGCCAACGCAGACTCATTGATTTGTTGTGCTGGGTTAATACGGGGATCGCTCAGTAGGTCACCGGCAATGTGTTCTCGCACCATCTGTGTGTAAGAAACGTCATCATTGAGTGCGCGAATTAGATAATTGCGATACCGATAAGCATGTGGAATTCGAGGGTCGCCTTCGCTGCCGTGTGATTCAGCGTAGCGAAATACATCCATCCAGTGCCGCGCCCAACGCTCGCCATACTGAGGGGAATTGAGTAATTGATCGACTAAGCGAGAATAGGCGTCCTCGGATTTGTCGTTGAGGAATTGTTGCAGTAGAGTGGCTGCTGGTGGTAACCCGGTCAGCGCAAACGAGAGACGACGCGCAATGGTCGGCTTATCGGCGGGCGGGGCGGGTTGCAGTTGATGTTTTTGTAGTTGCTGGAGAATCAAGCGATCAATCGGCTTGTTGGACCAGGCAGTTGCTGGAGGCATTTCGATTGGTTTGGGAGGTTGGAAGCTCCACAACTTCATCCGAGTTGTACGAATGGTGTTCCAGGATGTGAGTTGTTGCAGGGTCTTTTTGTTGGGTGGCTGGTCGCGTGGGTCTGGCGCTCCCATTTCAATCCAACGACGAAAGGCGGCAATCGATGTTTGGTTCAGCCGTGGATCATCTTTGGGCATTCGCAGTTCATCGCTGTGCAGGATGGCTTGCAGCAGTAAACTGTCCTGCGGTTTGCTAGGCACGACTGCTGGGCCCGAGAAACCTCCTTGCAAGAGTCCGTCACGAAAATCTAACGCTAAATCGCCTTCAGCAGTGCCGGAACTGTTGTGGCAGCGATAACAGCGTTCCACCAGTACAGGCCGGATCTGTGATTCAAAGAAGTCGATTTGCTGTGCGGTCGGGTCCGTGGCGTTGCAGGTCGCTGCCCACGACAACAGGGCAAAGAATACGGCGACGAAGCAGGCGTGGTTTTGTAAGTTGTTTTGTCGGCAGATGTTCATGATAGGGTAGGGAAAGTGGGACTCTTTCCACCTATTGTATCAAATGTATCAAGCGGACAAATACAAAACAGCGAATGTTATTATTAAAAAGCATTTGAGTCCAAGACGAATTCTCCATTGATGGCCAAAGCAGAATGTATGGTCGTGGGTGAGGAAATAAGAATTGTTGTCTGTGTGAGATTGCCGAGGATGGTGCACGTTGTTGCGATCCCTTCGTCGTCGAGGTCGGCGAACGGTTCGTCGATTAACAGTAACTTGGGCTGTCGCATGAGAGATCTTGCCAACGCTACTCGGCGCTGTTCACCGCCGGAAAGTTGCTGACACGAGCGGTGGGCTAGGTGTTGGATTTTAAAACTTTCGAGCATCTGCTGGACTAGTGCATCCCGGTCACTGGCTGCCATGGATCGAATACCGTAGCATACATTTTCATGGACGGTCCCTTTAAACATGTAGGGACGCTGATGTACAAAGCCGATTTGATTCTGGGGTAGTGAGCAATGCAATGTCCCTTGGAAATCATGCTCCAAGCCGGCAATAATTCTGAGTAAGGTCGTTTTGCCGCTGCCATTGGTGCCAACGATACCAAATTTGTGGTTGGGCTGAATTTCGAGTGTCGGGACTTGGCAGATAGGTTTTTTTCCGCGTATCACTTGCAAATCGGTGATTTGGATTATTGAATTCATCCGTGTTTCTCCTGCGACCGTGGAACGCTGAGCAGAGAAATAAGCGTAGTCATGACGATTGCCATCAATAATAATACAAGGCTCATGGCTACGGCGCGGGATAAATTGCCGCGAGCGGTTTCGAGAGTCGTCGCGGTTGCTAGCGTACGAGTTATGGACTTGATGTTTCCGCCAATCATCATGGCGATACCCAGTTCGGTGAAGCAGCGAGCGAAAGCGGTCAGCAACGCAAGTGTGATTGCTAATCGAGCTTCGCCAAGATAAGTTTTTAATCGCTGCCAAGGGGATGCCCCCAGCATGATTGCTGTTTCATGCACGCGGGGATCAAGATTGGCGATCGCAGCGTGAGTCAAACTGACGATAATGGGTAGCGCCAATGCAAACTCGCCTAACACGATCCCCACGGGAGTGTACAACAATTCCAGCATACCGAGTGGTCCTTGCCGAGAGAGCAGGGCATAACCGACAAGCCCAATCAGGACGGTAGGGATGCCCATGCCTGCTCGAAATAGGATGATTAATAAAGTGTGTCCGCGAAAATTCGCTCGAGCCAGTAACGAACCAATCGTAATTCCGACCACGGCGGCCAACGCTACGGCGGTAGTTGAAATCCAGATGCTGCGCCACGCTGCGTCCAAAACCTGCGGGTCACCCGCCAGGATCAACTTGAGCGCTTCGACGATACCGTTCCAGATGAATTCCATGAAATACGTGGGCTAAGTGTTAGAGGTGTTGGTATTAGAGAGCGGGTTAGGTTACTTGGTGCTGGGAGTAAGTGGGTTGAATAAAGTTTGGTTTTGGATTTTATATTCCGAGATGGTTTTTTGGGCAGCGGACGAGACGAGGAACTCGGCTAATTGAATTGCTTGACGCTGATTTATCATATCGTTTTTTGTGGGCGTTACGGTAATGACACTATACCGATTCTTTAAGGCAGGGTGTGGAGATGTGAGTGGTATCAACGTAAGTCGTTCGTTGAAACGTAAGTAGGTTGCTCGGTCAGTTAGCACGTATGCTTGCTTTTCCTCGGCGATCAAAAGTGTATTGGCCATGCCTTGCCCTGTTTCAAGATAATTCATGGTAGGGGGGGGTGAACCCAGATCTTTCCAGAGGCCGATCTCTTTTTTGTGCGTCCCGCTATCGTCTCCGCGCGAGGCAAACCAATATCGATTGGCGATGATTTCGAACGCTGCTAGGGGAGGTTTGTCCTTAATGTTGGCTGGGTCATTCGCTGGCCCAAGTATCACGAAATAGTTTTCCATGAACGATTGATGAGTCACACCATGGCCAGCACGCATGAACGCTTGTTCTGCTGCTGGGGCATGTACAATGAGAACGTCGACTTCGCCACGTTGGCCCAGTTTAAGAGCCGCTCCGGTTCCAACAGCGATGACAGTCACTTGGCAATCATATTTCGCTTGGAATTTGGGGATGAGTTCATCGAGGAGCCCAGAATCTCGAGTGCTAGTGGTGGTGGCTAATCGCAGTTGATGCGAATTACCTGTTGCGGGTTGTCCAGTGCCAATGGTTTGTTCGGAACATCCTCCAGGCAATAAGGACAACACGGCAAGCAGGAGGCATGATGAAAAACGCACGTGTATTGCTCGAGAAGGGGAAGTTTGTTGCAACTGTTTCTAATTTATCAAAACGGGCTATGTTGCGTAAGGTAATGGCCTGTGAGTACTGCTCGTTCAGCCATACTAAACTCGCTAAAATAGTTTAGAATGAAGCTATCTTTGTTACCGAACCAACAGTTCCTAGAAAAAATATGGCATCCCAAAAGGCACCCTTTGTATGGCGATTGCACCGACACCTGAAACAATGACCGACAATCGACTTACCGATGAATATATCGCTCAGCTTCGATTAGATTTCCAGAGCCATCCCACAGCTCAGCTTATGCAGAATGCTGTTACCAGAAATAGCATCGATCTTGTATCTCGCAACCATCGTGTCGTTGCGGCTACGGACCATTCGTTTTCTAACCTTTTAGATAGCTGGAAGGTCACAAATCAAAAGCAGAGCGGGCGCTGTTGGCTGTTTGCGGGATTGAATTTGTTTCGCCCAGCAGCGATGGAAGCATTGAATCTAAAGGCATTTGAGTTCAGTCAAAATTACACCTTGTTTTGGGATAAATTTGAACGTGCTAACTATTTTTTGGAAGCGATGATCGAAACCGCTGATCGCGAAATTGACGACCGTACAGTTGCATTTCTATTGGAACGCCCGCTTGATGATGGTGGTCAATGGAATATGTTTGTCAATATTATTCGCAAGCATGGAATCGTACCCAAATACGCGATGCCGGAAACACAAAGTTCAAGTGCGACACGTAAAATGAATGAACAGTTGCTTGCTCGTTTGCGCAAAGGAGCATTAGAAGTGCGTAGTTGTCTTGAAGTGGGTAATGCGAGCGAGCAAGTACAAGCGACGAAGGAGAATATTCTTGGAGAAGTCTATCGAATGTTGTGTATTCACTTAGGAACTCCGCCAACAGAATTTGATTGGCAATGGAATGATAAGGACAAAGTGTTTCACAACGATGGTGAAATGACACCGCTCGAATTTACCAAGCGGTATTTCCAAACGGATCCGCAGGACTATGTTTGCATCGTCAATGACCCGCGCAGTACGAGTTCTTACAACAATACATATACGGTGGAATTCTTAGGTAATGTAGTAGGGGGCGATGTTGTTAAGTACTTGAATGTCGATGTGCAAACGATGAAACAACTGACGATGGCAACCTTGCTTGACGGTGAGCCGGTATGGATGGGTTGTGACGTCGGAAAAATGATGGATCGTAAAGAGGGCGTATGGGATGTTGATCTGTTTGAATATGAAGATGTGTACGATGCCGAATTGACGTTAACTAAAGCGGAACGTTTGGACTACCACGAAACCTTGATGACTCACGCCATGTTGTTTACAGGTGTCGATGTGATCGAAGGTGAAAATGGTCAGCGAGCGCGGCGTTGGCGAGTGGAAAATAGTTGGGGTGACGAAAACGGTAAGAAGGGATTTTACACGATGAATGATTCGTGGTTCGATGAGTTTATGTTTGAAGTTGCGATTCATAAAAAATACCTATCCGCAGAACTGCTGGCCGCTTGGGATCTCCAGCCAACACCACTGCGTCCTTGGGATCCAATGGGCGCTTTAGCACGTAGGTCTTAATCATCAAAATAAATTTGCTAGGTCGTATAATTAGATATTGGTGTGAGAATTTTGAGAGACAGTAATTCCAGAGGGCGACGTTTTGTCCTGTTGCTTGTTGTTAGCGTGCTTTTGGGTGGCGCGGCAACGGACACGTTAAATGCCGAAGCACCGACGGATGCTAATGGAGTTCCGCGGCAAGCGATTAACACGCAGGACCCTGAGGACACGCCTTCCGCGCCGTTGGAAGCATTAGCTGCATTGAAAGTTCCGGATGGGTTTGAGGTTTCTTTGTTTGCCGGTGAACCTGATGTGCACCAGCCACTGGCATTTACATTTGATGATCGTGGTCGGCTGTGGGTCATTGAAAACTACTCCTATCCCGAATGGAACGCAGAAGCTTACGACAGGATAGTTATTTTTGAAGACACCGATCAAGACGGGCAATTTGACAAAAAGAAAGTGTTTCTTGATGACGGCCATCAGCTGACTGGAATTGAAATTGGCTTTGGTGGAGTTTGGTGTACTGCCGCTCCGTATCTTATCTTTATCCCAGACGACGATCGTGATGATCAACCGGATGGTCCCCCCCAGATATTGTTAGACGGATTTAATCTGCGGGAAGTGGGTCACAACGTCGTCAATGGTTTGCGATGGAGTCCCGATGGTTGGCTCTATGGGCGGCACGGAATTAAAGCGACAAGTCACGTGGGGGCTCCAGGGACCAGCGCTAAACAACGTGTGATGTTGAACTGTAGTATTTGGCGGTTTCATCCGACGCGAAAAATATTTGAAGTTGTATCCCATGGAACAACGAACCCTTGGGGATTTGACTATGACGATTATGGCGAGATGTTTTTTACGAACAATGTAATTGGGCATCTATGGCATTTGCTACCGGGTGCACGTTATCAGCGGATGTTCGGCTCCCATTTGAATCCCAATACATTTGTGTCGATGAACTCTACATCGGACCATCTGCATTTTGCAGGAGGGTTGTGGTCGGAGAGTCGTAAGGAAATTGGCAAGCCAAACTTGCACGATGAATATGGCGGAGGGCATAGTCACTGCGGTGGGATGATCTATCTCGGCGACAACTGGCCAGCACAATATCGCGGTAAAATGTTTATGTGCAACACGCATGGTAAACGAGTCAATATGGACGCGCTCAGGCGCGAAGGCAGCAGTTACACCGCGGAGCATGGCCAAGATTTCTTGTTTGCCAATAGTGATTGGTTTCGAGGGGTCGAGTTGAAATATGGACCCGATGGTGGCGTGTTTTTGACGGATTGGACGGACCTCGGTGAGTGTCATGACCGTGATGGAATCCATCGGCGGTCTGGTCGGATCTATAAAATTACATATGGCAAGCCACGTCGTTTAGCCGCTTTTGATTTGCAAGACTTATCCACCGCAGAATTGGTTGCTTTGCAGAATCACAAAAATGATTGGTTTGTACGTCATGCTCGACGTATTTTGCAAGAACGCGCGGTTGGTGGTGGTGATCTATCGACGGCGGTGATTTTGTTAAAGAAGAATTTCCATGGGTCAGTCGATGCGACTCGAAAACTACGCTTTCTGTGGTGCTTACACGCCTTGGGGCAATCTGCTGCCGTGCTTGAGGATTTGTTGAATGACACCAATGAGCATCTGC
Organism: Planctomycetaceae bacterium; assembly: GCA_018660825.1. Lineage (GTDB taxonomy): Bacteria > Planctomycetota > Planctomycetia > Pirellulales > Pirellulaceae > UBA721. Next base: position 48,629 of record JABJJO010000006.1, read on the forward strand.
GTGTGTGGGGAGTGCGGTTGCTATTTGAAAATGATCTATCGTCAAAAAATAGAGCGACTGTGTTGGCTGATCTCGCACGCAGAGAAACCTCTGGTCTGGTCCGGTTGCACATTGCCGCCGCCATGGCAAAGGTTTCCAATGTCTTACGGTGGGCTGTCGCCGCGGCATTAGTGGAGAAAATGCCTGTCGCTGACGACGAACGGTTAATGGCGATGATTTGGTATGCGATAGAGCCGGTAGTGTTGGAAACCACAGGTGAAGCGTTACAATTTTCCATGACGTCGGATGCGGCCTTGTTGCAAGAATTTGTCGCGCGGCGGATTACGGTAAGTGCGGTAAGTCACGCTGGTAATTTTGAAAAGCTGATGGCGGTCATGGTACGGCAACAGGAGACGTTAAATGAAGCGCAGTCGCAGGAAGTTTTGCCAATGTTGATGGGACTCGGTGTTGGTGTGCGTGGCCAACGGCAGATAGAAATGCCAAAATCGTGGCGCTCGTTCGCAGACTTGGTCAAAGCCTCTGGAAACGAGAAAGGACGACAGTTGGTGCAACAAGTAGGCGCTGTGTTTGGAGACGGCGTGGCGCTGGCGCAACTTGTTAGCGTTGCCAGAAACAAGGACTTGGCTGCAGAAGTACGAAGCACCGCGGTTAACTCTTTGGTGTCCGTGTCCGGCGAAGGAGTCGACAGTGAATTGAAAATCCCCGAGTTGCTGCAAGGGATGATTGGTGACCGCGCAGTGCAGATGGCAGCGATTCGTGGTTTGCGACGTTTCAAGCATCTGCAAACCCCAAAATTGTTACTTGGCAGATATGCGTCGCTGGACAAGCCTCTGAAAAATGCTGTTATCGACACGCTTAGTTCACGCGAGGATTATGCATTCGAGTTGTTGGCTGCACTTGAAACTGGGCGTGTGCCGCGAGACCATGTTACGCCTCAACAAGCACGGCAGATTTCAAATATTGGCAATGCTGAATTAACGGATAAGTTGTCGGATCTGTGGGGAGCGGTGCAGTTTAGCAGTGAATCGCAGTTGGAAAAAATCACACAGATTAAGGCAATGCTAGCAACTCAGAGTGTTGTACGTCCAGACTTGAGCCAAGGAAGAGCCATTTACAAACAACGCTGTGCGAACTGCCATAAGTTATTTGGCGAGGGTGAAAAAATTGGGCCTGATTTAACTGGTTCTGGACGAGCGAATATCGATTATGCTTTGCAAAATGTTGTGACGCCCAGTGCCGTCGTTGCTAAAGGGTTCCAAGTCAGTGTGGTGGTGACTGTCGCTGGACGCATATTGACGGGCGTTGTTACTCAGGAGTCAGAACAGGTCTTGTTGATTCAAACAGATAAAGAACAAATACGACTGCCGAAAGCTGAAGTTGATGAGATTCGCAAATCGAAACAATCTTTGATGCCGGCGAACTTGCTCAAGGATTTAACGGACGAGCAGATAAGAAATCTGATTGCCTATCTTGCGAGCCCAATACAGGTACCAGTTAGTAGTGTAGATGATATAACGAATGTGAAAGATTCTGCCGTCGAATAATGTAAACGAGTCTTGTAAACGGAGTATGTGATGAAGTTAATTGGAAGAATACTAACGATTTGGGCTTTAGGTTGTTTGTTTGGTAACGCCGCGTGGGGCGAAACGACACGGGTAGCACAGAGTCCCAACATAGTGTTTATCATGGCCGACGACCTCGGCTCGGGGGATTTGGGGTGCTATAACTCCGACAGCAAGATCCCCACGCCTCAGATGGACGCGATCGCCAAAGGGGGAATGCGATTTACGGATGCCCATTCACCATCGGCCGTCTGCTCGCCAACTCGCTACGGAGTGTTGACTGGTCGCTACGCCTGGCGGGGCCGACTCAAAAGTGGAGTAGGATGGGGCTACAGTCGATTGCTTATCGAACCTGAACGAGCGACCGTTGCGAGCCTATTGAAAGCTCAGGGCTACAACACTGCTTGTGTGGGTAAGTGGCATTTAGGGTTTCAGCTACCGGATCTCGCTGCCAAGGACTATCCAGCAGCGAACGTCGTGTTACCTAAAGCACATCCGCATGCGGTCGACTATTTTAAACCGTTGGCTCCCGGGCCGAATGCGTTGGGTTTTGATTATTTTTACGGAATTCCTGCTTCGCTTGATATGAACCCGTACGTCTTTGTCGAGAATGAAAAACCGATCACTCTGCCAACTGGGATGGTAAAGAAATCCGCTCATCGACGGCAAAACGGTGGTGGTATGTGGCGCGGAGGGGATGCAGCCCCAGATTTCAAACACGTTGATGTGTTACCGTTTGTGACGGAAAAAGCGGTGTCTTGGATTGATGAACAGGATGGGAAGAAACCATTTTTTCTCTATTTCCCGCTGTCGGCTCCGCATACTCCGTGGGTGCCAACGGCAGATTTCAAAGGAAAAGCGAAAGCAGGTTACTACGGCGATTTTGTGAACCAATGTGATCATGTGATCGGTGAAATAGTGTCCGCGTTAAAGTCGGGGGGGCATTTGGAGAACACGTTGCTGATCGTGACGAGTGACAATGGCTCACATTGGGTACCTGGTGACATTCCGAAATATAGCCACCGCGCCAATCTGCACTACCGTGGACAGAAAGCGGATATATGGGAAGGTGGTCACCGTGTGCCCTTCTTGGTTCATTGGCCTGCACAAGTCGCTGCGAGTACAGTGAGCGACCAGACGATATGCTTGACGGACCTAATGGCCACAGCGTTAGACGTACTGGGGGAATCGTTACCCACGGGTGCCGGTCAGGATAGTTATAGTTTCCTAGCTGCACTGACTCAAACCAAACGGCCATCCGAGCGGTTGGTTACTATTCATCACTCAGTCAACGGTACTTTTGCAATTCGTAAGGGCGATTGGAAATTGATACCTGACAATCTTGGATCGGGCGGCTTTAGTGCCCCGCGGATTGTAAAGCCAAAAGAAGATGATCCTAGCGGACAATTGTACAACTTACGTACGGACCCGAGCGAGACAATAAACGTGTGGCAAGACAATCCAAAAATTGTTGAAGAGCTACAAACTGAATTACAACGCATGCGGCAGGGGAGCTAAATGATGACCATTAAATATCCGAGGGCATTTCAACTATTGGTGTTGGTAGTTTTAGGGAGCTTGCTGCCGCGTGTTGTGTGTTCAGCCGAAACACGTATTCAGTCGTCCAAGCCTAACGTTTTATTTTTGATTTGTGACGATTTGAATTGCGATATGAGCACTTATGGTCATCCTACAGTACAGACTCCGAACATTGATCGTTTGGCAGCCCGTGGCGTTCGATTTGAGAATGCTCACTGTCAGTTTCCGTTGTGTGGGCCTTCTCGTATTTCGTTTATGACGGGGATGTATCCAGACCAAACGTTAGTTCACAGAAATTCAATTTACGTTCGAGAACACACGCCGAATGTACTAACGATTCCGCAAGTGTTTCGTTCGGCGGGTTACTTTGCAACTCGTATCGGTAAAATA
>JABJJO010000005.1 GCA_018660825.1 Planctomycetaceae bacterium
ATAAATTGCTCCGGGCCCATGATTATGGATAGCGATGCGGATGTTGTATTGGGCGACAAGTTTGTCGAGTGATTCAAAAGCGTCAGCTGTTGGATTTGCCGTAATGCATTTCACTCCGGCTCGTTTTGCAAAATCAAAAATACTTTTGTTTTTGTCATGGTTGTTGTTGAACCCCCACACTCCGTGAGCGACCATATTGATGTTGGCGGTTGTTAGGAGTTGATTCAATGCTTTGAGGTTTTCTTCAGTAATGTCTTGCGGTACGTGTTTTTGGTAAAACTCAACATAATGCAAACCCATTGCTTGGATATGTCGAATGGCATCATGTAGTCCAAAGCCACGCAGCGAGTAGCTTTGTATGCCAATAGGCAGACCTAAAAATGGATCGTCTGCTCCTAACAGAGCTGGAAGATCAAACATTGCGATTCCGGCAGTAGTCGCTGCTGTCGTGGTTAAAAAGTTGCGTCGTGCGATCGTGGTGTCATTGATGGGAGCATTCATGATTGGTCCGCCGAAAAAAACTAAGTAAAACGTTCGTAATCGTTATAAATATCAGTATATGATATTAAAGTATGTAGGATAAGCATTGAAGAACGGTTTTTCGTAGCGGTTTGGCAGGTTGTTATGATGGTGGCATTGAAATCGCGACAAATCATAGGTTTTTCGTGTACTGGGAAATCAATCTAATGGAAAACCCATGTGCTATACTTGCCATAATACGTTAGAGCAGAAACAATCCGTTTGACGGATTTCCCTCTTTTGTTTTCGATCACGACCCGAGTTTCACGGAGCATTTGCAGATGGCATCAACTGAACAATCTACCCCCATTGTGGATCAAGATGAAGCACGTTTTTTACAGGACCGTGAAGAACTTGAGGTAGACAAGATGTTCCGCGCTTTAGTGAAGCTAGAAGGTTCGGATTTGCATCTGAAAGTCGGCCGCCCCCCAATTGTGCGAGTGGACGGGTCGCTACGAGATTTGAATCGTGGACCGATCAATCGTGAAGAGATGGTGCGGTTGTTGTTTCCGATGATGGATAAACGAAACCGAGCGATTTTCGAAGATGAAGGCGGAGCCGACTTTGCTTACATCGTTGATGTTGACGGGGAGACTTGGCGGTTTCGCGTGAATATGCTAACACAACTCGGTAATATTGGCCTGGTTGCTCGGCTCGTGAAGAATTGGATTCCGGACTTCGAAGGTTTACATCTCCCTCCCATCATGGAGAGCCTTTGCAAGTTTGACCAAGGAATGATTCTGCTCGCTGGCGTTACTGGTTCTGGTAAATCAACAACTATTGCATCAATGTTGAACTGGATTAACCAACGTGAAACCAAACATATTTTGACTCTCGAGGATCCAATTGAGTTTGTCTATAAAGAAGAAAAGTGTTTAATTAACCAGCGTGAAATTGGAATGGATGTGAAGAATTTCAGCATTGCCATGAAGCATGCTGTACGTGAAGACCCCGATATCATTCTTGTCGGTGAATTACGGGATGAAGAAACATTTATGACGGCAATCCATGCGGCTGAAACAGGGCACCTCGTGTTCGGCACCATCCATGCATCGAGTTCGGCAACAACCATTGGTCGCATTTTGGACTTGTTTCCAGAGAATATGCATGGTGCGATTCGCAGCGCGATTGCTTTTAATATGAAGGGCATTGTTGCCCAAAAATTATTGCCTTCAATCAAAGATGGTGTTGGTCGCGTACCAACGGTAGAAGTGATGACGTTCAACCCAACAATCCAAAAACTGGTTCTCGAAGGAACCGATGAAAAATTGCCTGATGCGATCCGTATCGGTTCGGAAGAAGGCATGCAGGATTTTACCATGAGTTTGAAAGAGCTAATTGATGAGGAACTGATCTCTCGGGAAATAGCGTTCCGTGTTGCGCCAAACCGTGAAGCATTAAAAATGGCAATCAAAGGAATCAATGTTTCGCAACCAGGAATTCTGTAGGGTCGGTGGTATTTGTTACTTGTTGCAAAATTATATCGGTGCAATTTGATAGCCAATGCTGTCGTGGTTACAATCCATCCAGCCAATCATTCAGCCATGTATTCACGCAATTGAAAGTGAGTTATTAGAACGATGTCGAATAATCCTGACACAACATCTCCTAATGAGCTTGGTCCACCAGTGGAATTTAAATCCACGGCAGGTGAGCCAACAGCAAATCAGACTGCTGAAATTCAGTGTCGGCAATCCATGGGGATCGTTCCGGCTAAGCAGATTATTTATGAAGCAATTATAGGACGTGGAGAACGAATCCTGATGGACTTTACTGTCCAAGGCGTGACGTCTCAGGCAGAAGTGGATGGAGTTTGGCAAGCATTTCCGGCGATGGACCGTCAGAATGGTGACTTGATGCTAACGGTTTTTAAGACGATAGCACACCTGAATCCGCAAGATCGAGTAAATCAACAAGTTGGTGAATTCACCGTGTCGGTTGACGGAAACGTACGTAAGTGTCACTTCACTAGTGTTGGTACAGAGACTGGTGAACGCGTTATTATTAAGTTGATAAACAAAAAAGGCAAGTTTGATTCCTTGTCAGACCTTGGGATTCGCGAAGCGTTAGTCGATGATTTTAAACGCCTTTCTGGTCGACACGAAGAAGATAACGACAAGCAGATTACACAAGGTATGGTTGTCATTGCCACTCCACCCAACGGTGGCGGTCTGTCGACAATCTGGAATTATGCTTTGCGTGCAACGGATCGTTTTATGCGAGACTTTGTTTGCTTTGAAACACCTGATATGAACGAAACAGATGTTGAGAACATTTTGCTCGACGTCGTGGATCTGAATAAAGGAAAATCACTAGCAGCATCGATTGAAGCTGCCGATCTACGTCAGATTGACGTTTATCTTGTTCCTCAACTTGCTGATAAAGCGACACTTGAGCGGCTTTGTTATGAAGTCAATACCGAGAAAAAACAGGTGTTTGTATCAGTTCGAGCGACTGACGGTGTTGCCGCATTATTGAACCTGCGTGATTCCGGCATTGCTCCGGACATGCTAGCGCAAGCGGTAATCGGAGTGTTGCATATGCGGTTATGCCGGCGGTTATGTCAAAATTGCAGACAGGAATTTCAACCCAGTCCACAATACGTACAACAGCTTGGATTGCCGCCAACGCATGTGCATACATTATATCAACAAAATCAACCTGTTCCTAACGAACAAGGTATTATGCCCGAGCCATGTCCGGTGTGCGCAGGGCGTGGTTTTGTGGGACGAATCGGCATTTTTGAATTAACGAAAATTACCGATCCGTTGCGGCAGGCACTTATGACCGAGTCTGACGCAGCTAAATTGCGACAGCTGTCTGTTCAGGAAGGTAATCAATCGACGTTCAAGGAAGGGCTGTCACTTGTGGCCCAGGGCATTACGTCGGTGCAAGAATTACAGCGTGCGCTAGGTAGCTAGGGATTGTTTGCGCTACACTACTACAGTGCACAGGATTGAGATGTTGCCGCCATTTAAAAAAAACGTGAGATAAATGAATATGTCGCCAAGTCACTCAATAGATAGCCAAAAGAACCCTTATCAGAGCTTTCATTGGTCCGCGATCGCTACTAGCGGCATTGCTTTGACTACCCCGTTGTGTTTGGTTACACCAGCGTTTGCATTTATTCCCGTGCTGGGTATTGTTGTCGGAGTTTTCGGCTATCTTACAATCAGCAACAAGCCGGAAATTTATCACGGCATCAAGCTAACCGTCATTGGTGCGATGACTTCTTTGTTGCTGTTGGTGTGGAGTATCACGGGAATTATCAATACATCTGATTATTATTATGACGTCGCGTTTGACAATACGATCAAGTGGCTGACGTATTTAAAAGAAGATGAGTTACCAGCCGCTCATCAAGTAATGATCAGCGTTGAGCATCGTCAGTTTGAAGCACAGATATTGAATCAATACTATGACAACAACAAAGGTATCTATGAGGATATGCTGTCGCAGTTTGCCAAGCCACCGATGAATTTATTGTTAGCGAAGAAAGACAAGTGGAAGCCGCAAGATTTGATATTGGTTGAGAATGAAGAATTGTTGGATTTGAAGAAAAACAAAATACGAGTGGTTCAGCAATATCATCTTCCGCTGAGCGATCCTCCGGACGGGGTGATTGCCTTTCGAATTCAATATTTCCGAGTGTATGATTCTGCGGGACGAGCCAGTCAGTGGCAGTTAGAGTATATTAGTGCAGTTCAATGATTTAGATGACACTGCAGGGGATGGTAACGCTTGATGTTGATGGAATTAACGCTGTTCGTAGCAGTCGGTGTTTTAGTTATTGCCAGCATTGCTGTAGGATACTGCCTTGGAAAATCGCGGGCGGCGGTAGCACTCCATCTTGATTGTGTTACGCAGTTGCCGGGGCGAGTCGAGTTTGAGCGGGATTTGAACCGAGCTTTGAGCGACTGTCAATGCACTCGTATCTTATTAATTGACTTGGATAATTTTAAAGCGGTCAATGATGCTTATGGGCATCTAGTTGGTGACCAGATTTTGGCGAGTGTTGCCAAAAAGCTGCAAGCAGAAACGGTAGCCCAGGGTTCGCTATATCGGTGGGGTGGCGACGAATTTGTTGTCATAGTTAATGCAGGACCTGCTGTTACTAGTAAAGCGGATATAGACCTTGAAACTTTTTTTGCCACGACGAAATTCACAGCTGGTGAAATGGAAATGGCTCTTTCGTGTTCGCTCGGCTGGGCAGAATCGACGGAAAACGACTGTGTTAAGACGATTTTTCAGCGTGCTGATGAGAGCTTATATAAGCACAAGCGATAAACGTTTACGGAATAGCGTTAAACTGCTATTGACGCTTTAAAGGCTAGTTCATTAATCTTCCGCAACGTGAGGAGGCGATAAGTTTTCCTCACGAAAGCCGAGTCGCTTTGAAGACGGATCAACACGGAAGTCAACCCTTCTTCAGCAACGCATTAAGGCTTTGGAGCATGCACTAGATTGTTTGCACGGAAGCATTTATTCGATCAACATGATCCAATCGCTCCCGGAATGAAGTTGGAATCCTCAACCCCCCTAGGATCCGCTGCATTTCGGGGGCATTTTTTTTGCCTTAATCATTAAACACTAATCCAGCGGGTTTA
>JABJJO010000004.1 GCA_018660825.1 Planctomycetaceae bacterium
CGGTAAGATTACGGCCTATGGCATAAAAATTACGGATTACGTTCCCCGCAGCGCCAGATTAGAAAGCGCTCATCCCGAGTTTATTCGAACATCTAAGGGGGCGATTCAATGGGAATTAGCCGCTTTAGAGCCCGGTGAAGAGGCGTCAGTGTCCATGAAAGTGACGCCTTTGACGGAAGGGGAAATTGGCAGCGTCGCCACGGTTTCGTTTGCTACACGTGCTTCCGTTCGAACCGTCAGTACAAAACCACAACTGATTATTCAACAGACATTTAACAAAATGGCTCTCATCGGCGAAACCGTTCTCGTAAATATTGTCGTTTCAAATCCCGGTAGTGGTGATGCAACGGGTATCGTCGTAGAGGCGGATATCCCAGCAGAGCTTTCTCATGTTGCTGGCAATGAATTGGAATATCAAATTGGTACGTTACGTCCGGGCCAGTCTAAACAACTACAGCTACGCCTGTTGGCAAAAACCGCTGGGCTTATTCAGAACATTTTGACTGTCCGTGGCAAGGGCCAGATTGAAAACCAAAGCATCGAGCCGCTGCGGATCGTCGCACCAGCCCTGCAGGTTTCACTGCGTGGCCCAGCGATTCGGTACTTGGACCGCCAGACCACATACTCGGTTGACGTAGTAAATCCAGGAACAGCGTCCGCTCGTAATGTTGAACTCGTTGCTTATCTACCAAAGGGCTTAAAATTCATATCGGCTGACCATCACGGTGCATACGACAACTCAGAGCATGCGGTTTATTGGAAATTAGAAGAGTTACCACCTCAAATTGGCGATTCGGTGAAGTTAACTGCAACTGCTATTGAACCGGGTGAGCAAAAAGTGCGTCTGGAAGGTACCGCTGATCTTGGCGTGCGAGCTCGGTTCGAGCATGTAGTGCGAGTGGAATCTGTACCGGAATTGGAATTCAGTGTGCAAGACACGGCGGATCCCATTGAGCTAGGATCTGATACGACGTATGAAATTAAAATTGTTAATCGTGGCACACGTACTGCGACTGGTGTCCAGATTGCCGCATCATTTCCTCAAGCGTTGAAGCCGATTCAAGGCGGCGGCCCCAGTGATGTACGCATTGAAGGCCAACTCGTATTATTTGCGCCGTTGCAGCGTATTGCTCCGGGTGCCGAAGCGGTATTTCGAGTAAAAGCTAAAGCGATCACCCAAGGTGATAATATTATCCGAGTGCAGATATCCTCGGATGATAAAACAACCCCCGTCACCAAAGAAGAAAGTACTCGCGTCTATTCGGATAATTAAGACCTAACAGTCAGCATTCCAAGTCACGGGATTTTGCCCGCAACTCCGCTGCTTCATTTCGGCGGAAAGGCAGTGCGGCATCAGCGAGCACTTCAAGCCACCCACTTATAAATGATGTTAAACTTGTCTTAACCCCTTGCGATCACATGCAACACTTCTTCAGACTTGCTGTATCTGTAACCCTCGTCATCGCGATTTTCAGCGAGATTCACGCTGCGGGTCCGCTCAAGAAAACACCGATCGGAGTAACACGTAGCGGCAGGCCAATTATTGGTTGGGCCAACGATGATTACTTTGACTTGGATTTTCAGGGTCAACGTATTTTGGTCGTAGGCGGTGTTTACGACGCTGCATCGGCAGTTCAAGTAAACCAGCTTTCGCGAAATATTCAGTCAACGGCTCACCGTTCTGTTGCATTTGTCCCTGATCTCTACCCTGATTCGGAGCAGGGTCGTGCGATCAACGAAACAGACTTGTCGAATTTCTACAACTCGAAGAACAATCCGGAGTTTCAATATTTGATTGGTTGGGCTGCCTATCATATTTCGGATTGTGTCGTGCTGTTGCGATTGTCTGACGACGAGTCCGTAATTGCCAATCATGCGTTTGTTAAGCGTTTCGGGCACACCTTACACACAACGGACATCCAAGTATCTACCGAGTCTCTGCAATATTGCAATGCGATTGCCCAAGCGTCGGAAAAGTATGGCATTGGATTGGATGTCATGCAATTGTCGAGCAAACTAAGTACCAACCGCATCCAAATGTGGATTGATTCAATATCACAGTCGACGACAAAGAGTTCTGCTCGACTCGATTTCCAAAAAAGGTCGTTTGATGTTGGTTCAGTCATTGATCAACTGTTGGTCGTGTATGGGCGATCGATGAAAAATATTTCGTATATTCCGTCACTGGCAATCATGGCTCAATATCAACATCGGCAACTGGGAAATGAAAACTCACTTACCCATGCTGAGTTAAAAAAATTACTTGAGCCACATTTGCGGCGACCGTTACCTAAAAACGGCAGCGCAGTTGCGGGGCATTTGGCACTATCTGCAGCGATGAATGCGACGCCGCTTGATAGAGAATTTCAACGTGATTGCAAGAAACGAATCCTAGATGTAGCAAACCTGTTTTTTACTGAGCAGTCGCAATACCGTGGTCACGCGATGATGCCGTTTCACAGCGAGATGAGTGACGCTGTTTTTATGGGCGGGCCGATATTAGCTATTGCCGATTCGATAACGCGAGAGTTCGAAGATCCAAGATATGCCAAGGCCACGATTTCTCATTTGCAAGCGTGTGCTCTGATGAACCAACTTGATAATGGTTTGTATCAACATTCTCCGCTAGACCCAACAGCTTGGGGTCGCGGTAATGGTTTTGCGGCGCTTGGCGCGAGTATCTGCCTGAGTTTACTATCACCAGAAATCGAAGGTTATGAGCAGGTGAAGCAAAAATTTATTAAGCAAATAAACGAGTTGGTTAAGCATCAAGATGCAACTGGAAGTTGGCATCAAGTGGTAGATCACCCAGAGAGTTATCCGGAGTTTACTTCGACATGTATGATTGCCTCGGCAATTTTGTTAGGTATTAAGAAGGGTGTCTTGCCGCATGATGATTATCAGTCTGTAATTGATGGAGCTAAACAGGCCACGATTAGGCGTATAGCACCGAGCGGGTTTATTAATGATGTATGTACAGGCACCGGTAAACAAAAAAATCTTCGCGCGTACTTAGATCGAGAGGCGATTCAAGGTCGTAATGATCGAGCCGGAGCAATGGCGTTGTTGTTTTTAACTCTGCTCCAGCAGTAATTGGGAGAGTGCCGCGAGACTGCTCTCTCAACTATAATCAATGGTATGACTATTCACATACCGACCATGGATGATGTACATCGAGCGCAGATAGCCTTGGCCGAGCATTTAAGTGCGGCGCCATTAATACGTTCTTATCGGCTTGAGCAAGCATTGGGTTTGTCGGCGACGAGGCGGGTGTGGATCAAGGACTATGGTTGGACGCCGAGCGGTTCGTTCAAGTGTATGGGTGCCTTGAATTGGATGGCCAACAATAGCGCGAAGATTGGTGATCGTCCCGTCGTTGCCCATTCATCGGGAAATTTCGCGTCAGGCTTGGCATATGCTGGTTCACGTTTTAACAAACGCGTAACTATTGTGATGCCCGAAAGTGCTCCGCAGGTTAAATTCGATTTGACGCGCTCATTCGGTGCTGAGATCCAAACGTATGATATAACGACAGATCACGAGACGCAGGCGCGATCAAAGTTGACGGCGGCGATTGTTGAGAATCAAAACGGCGTGCAGGCATCACCCTATGATGATCCGTACGTGATCTCCGGCAACGGAGTTGGGGGAGTGGAGATCGGTGATGTGTTACGGCAACAGGGACGTGGTGTTTCTCATTTCTTTTGTCAGGTGAGCGGTGGCGGTTTGCTGGCGGGCCATGCGTTGGCGATAGCGGATTGTTTTCCGGAGGCGCAAATTGTAGGTGTTGAGCCGAGCGGTGCGAATGATTTCCAACAGTCATTAGCCGCTGACGAACGGGTACGACTTGAAAAACCTACGAGCATTTGCGATGGTTTATTGTCCTATGACGTAGGCGAACATAATTGGCCGATCTTGAGGCGCGACGTAAGCCAAGTAGCAGTCGTTGAAGATGTATCGACGTGTCGCGCGATGAAGTGGTTGTACGACAATCACGGCCTCAAAACAGAACCGTCCGGCGCGATTACGACCGCGGCGATTCTTCATGGTGATTTGGACCTCAGCGGTGATGGTGACATCGTGATCGTTCTGAGTGGTCGCAATGTCGATAATGATGCGTTTCAGGAGTGGCTGGTAACCGACGGCGTGTGACTTTTTTCCGAATAGGAGTTCGTCAGCCAACCTATGTTTGCGCCCGTAAAAATCATCGGGGACATAGTGATTCCTATAGACAAATCTCGTGTAATCAGTGCTATAATAGCGACGTATGAGTAATCCACCCAATATTTTGGACCAACAATTTTCAGCCCCTGTACGTCGGCGCAGTATTCTGCAGCTTGGTGGGAGTATGGTGGGTGGTCTCGGGTTATCACAATTGTTTGCAGCCCAGGCTGAATCAGCAGTCTCAGCAAAAGTTGATCAACCAGCGGTCATTTTTGTTTGGCTACCCGGTGGTCCCCCACACATGGAAACCTATGACCTCAAACCGGACGCTCCGGAAGACTATCGTGGAATCTATAAACCGATCAATACAGTCGTGCCGGGTATGGATATCTGTGAGTTGTTTCCGCTACAAGCGAAGGTCGCTGATAAATTTAATCTGATTCGATCCGTTTCTCATAAATTTGCTGACCATGGTGGCGGACACAAACGGTTTATGACAGGGCGGATCCCCGCAACGCCAACAGGCACAATAAACGATGCACCTTGTGTAGGATCGATTGTCGCAAAAAAACTGGAAAACAATGTTAATGCGAGTGGATTAGGTAACTATGTTGTGCTTGGCAATGGTCGAGTTAATTCAGTAAACACTTTTGCTTTTGGGTCAGCATATCTTGGAAATGAAACACATCCGTTTAGTGTTTCAGGCGACCCAAATGCGGAAAAATTTGAAGTACAAAACCTTTCTCTGCACAGTAGTTTAGTTGAAGAACGACTGCACAACCGCTCGGCCTTGTTGTCAGGGCTTGATCGACTTCGAGCGGACGTTGATGCCAGCGATTTAATGGGGTCCATGGACGCATTTAATCAACGAGCTATGGCGATGATCACCTCGAGTGCAGCCCATCATGCATTCGATTTGTCACACGAATCAGAGAAAACTCGCGATCGCTATGGACGCCATGAATGGGGTCAGCGAGCGTTGTTAGCCCGTAGACTTGTTGAGGCAGGGGTTCCCTGGGTTTCCATTGTGATGGAAAACCCTTACGTATCGGGAATTACCATGCCGGATTGGGGAGTTTATAATTGGGATAGCCATGCCGTGAACTGTCACCTATTTCGCGATGCGGAAGTGCGGTTTCCAATCTACGATAAGGTTGTTTCGGCCATGATTGAAGACTTGTATGCACGCGGCCTTGATAAGCGAGTGTTGTTAGTAGTGACAGGTGAATTCGGGCGTACTCCGCGCATTACCGTTCGACCAGGAACAAAATCTAAAGTGGACCAGCCCGGTCGTGATCATTGGCCCGGAGCGATGAGTTTTCTGGTGTCCGGCGGCGGGATGCAAACAGGACAGGTTATTGGAGCAACCAACTCGCGCGGGGAGGAACCGATTCGTCGACCTTTGACTCCTAATGACCTGTGGGCGAGTGTGTATCGGCATTTGGGCATCAATCCCGAACATTCCTTCTTAGATCATAGTGGTCGTCCGATGCCAATTCTTCCGTTTGGCCAAGAAATAGATGAGTTGTCGCCGGTCGCTTGAGCTTAGCTTCATCCCGATTGGCCGACTCGGTGGCGGTCAACGAATTCTTCATCCAGTGTGATTCCTAATCCCGGTCCCTGAGGGATCTTTATGATACCCTGCTCCGCTTGTACCTTTTCATGAGTTAAATCATGACGCAGCGGGGAATCTTCTACACAATCCTCAAACAAGAATGCATCTTTGCATGTCGCTAGCCAGTGCAGACTCGCGGCAACTGTAATGGGACTTGTATAACAATGATTGCACAGTCGACTGCCAATCTCTTCCACTCGTTGCCGAATATATAATGCGTCAGTGAAACCACAGCGAGATAGATCGATTTGATATACATCAAGTGCTTGAGCGTCAATCAAAGGCCGCATTGCTTGTCGTCCGCATTCTTCTTCACCGGCAGCAATCGGTACTGGTGAACGATCACGCAACCAACGATAGCCGTCGACATCATTGGGGTCCAGCGGTTCTTCGAGCCAACCAATGTTGTACGACTCAAACGAGTGTGCACGTGTTAGCGCCGTCCGCCGGTCCCACACACAACCTGCGTCAATGAGTAACGTGGCGTCATCGCCAATTCCCGCTCGCGCACCGCCAACTAATTCAATGTCCAACGCTTCGTCTTGTCCCATCGGTTCCCAACCAAATTTAACAGCGTTATAACCAGCATCCCGCCATTGTTCACCAATGGCTTTCGTTTCCGCTCCATCTTTCCCAAATAGAATCGATGCATACGCTTTGAACTGCTGGTGATGGGCGCCTCCGAGTAACCGATGAATTGGTTCGCCAAAATGTTTTCCTTTCAGGTCCCATAATGCAATATTGATCGCCGCCATCGCAGAAATGGTAACACTGCTGCGACCGAAATACATCGTCTCGCGATACATCCGATCCCACAGGCGACTAATCTCTAGGGGATTTTCGCCGATCAAGATGTGTCGCAGTCCACAGGCGATATTATGGCTAAACGGGGCGTCAATAATCGCTTGTACAACCTCGGGTGATGAATCTGCTTCACCAATACCTTCGAGTCCTGTGTCCGTACGCACTCGGATAATGATAGAATCTTGACTACTAGCCGTTTTTGCTTCAACGCTTTCTATACGTAGAATTTCGCAAATAATTTTGGTGATTTTCATTGTGTCCGCTTCAATGGTTGTGTTGAGTTAAAAATATCATTATATCAGTCAATCTAGCGTTGCATAATGGAACTATACCCGATGTGTAAAATTGAAATACTCGATAGTGGGATCATTGATGATCGCGATTCCGCGTTCCCACTGACGGTGCAACTTGGCAATGACGAACTACTCTGTTCCTTTGGTGTTGGTGGTGGTGCCCTGATTACTGGACAAACAGAGTACGCGCGTTCTAAAGATGGCGGCAGCACTTGGCAACCTGCGGGAGTGATCCTTGAAAAAGATCACGAACACGGGCGCGCTAATTTCCTGAAGCTTACGTCCAATGCCACGGCTAATATTATTTACGCCTATGGAGCTTGGATTACAGACGAAGTTGATCATCAATTTGGCCAACGACCCACGACGGCGGTACTATGTCGTAGTACTGACCAGGGTCAGTCGTGGTCGCCGGCCGTTGATATCCCTTTTCCGGTGGAGTGTCCGTTAGAGGTTTCGCACGGATTACTTGTTCTGCAATCCGGTAGACTATTGGCTCCCGCCGCAGCATTGTCCGGAAAAGATACGTTGGGTGAACGAGTCTATTTGGCCGTCTCAGATGACGATGGACAGACGTGGCAATACACGATTGTATTTGAGGATGCGGTGGGATTGAACGGTCGCCGGGGGTTCTTTGAACACAAGTTTGTGGAACTCGCACCGGATATCGTCATGGGGGTTTGCTGGACGGTAACTCTAGGTGATTACGTCGACCAACAGAACTCCTATGTCATTTCACGAGATGGTGGCCACACGTTTGGTCCAATTACGTCGACGGAAATACAGGGTCAAACGATGACCCCGATTTCGCTCGGGGATGATCGATTACTTGTGCTTTATAACAAACGTCATGGGGAGCAGGAAATCCGCATGTGTTTGGTGACTTGGACAGACCAAATATGGACGGTTCATCACGAATCCACGATGTACAATGCCGAATCTTTTTACAAACGCGATAGCACCGTCGAGTCGGGAATCGATGAGTTAGATGACTTTGCGTTTGGATATCCAACCGCCATCAAACTCAATGATGGCACATTCTTGGCGACGCATTGGTGCCATGAGCACGGGAATTGCGTCATCCGTTGGACTCGACTGAAGGTCATTTGGTAACCCACCCGAGCATTATTGAAGGGCATTTAGATACGACAGTAGGTCTGCCATTTGTTGCTTACTAACCTGCTTTTCAAGACCTTCAGGCATAAATGACAAGCCAGTACTTTGTAGTACCTCAATCTCAGTTCGTAAAATCGTCGTATTGGTACCATCAGGTTTTTGTAACGTGATGCTATTTGCATTTTCTGCCGTAATCATACCTGTCGTTGAACGACCTTTCACGTCAATCAAAACGTAAGTTAAATATTTGGGTTTGACTTCTCGGTTAGGATCGAGAATGTTAAGCAAAACTGCTGGTAGCCCCCGATTTCGAATACCGTTTAGATCTGCTCCGACACTAGTCCCGATATTTTCGAGCCGATGACAAGCAGAACATACCTTCTTAAATACCTCCTTGCCTTTACCTACATCGCCTAGGGTATCCAAAGCCGATTGATATTCTTTAATGACATCGAATCGGTCTCCATTGGGCGATGACATAAAAATATCAGCAACTCGCTGGGCTATGTTCTTATCAGGATGAGCTTTGAGCAATTGAATACGCGCAGGGTCAATTTCTCCGCGGGCAATCCGCTCCGTTTGCACCGCATTTAGGAGTAGCGTTACCCAGTTGGCACGCGACAATAACGTCTCAGCAGCACGTGATCGCAGGCTGGGACCAAGAGAACGCCAATTTGCAATTAGCATTTCCGCAGCTTGATCATCTGTGTACGAACCGAGCGTTTCAATAACGGCTGCGCGCACTCCAAACGGTTCGGTGAGATCTAGTAAATCAACCATAATGCTTTTGATGTCGGCGAATTTGGCTAACTGTAAACTGCGAATAGCCGCGGCTCGTTTTTCCGTGGATTCTTGAGGGGACTGGGCAATATCCATCGATTCCACAATCAGTTGCTGCAGCACCATTGCCGCATTTTCACCAGTTGAAGCGAGCAGCTTGGTTCGTTGCTCACCCTCAATGTTTTTGACTAAGGCTTCCATTACCTTGGGAGCTAGTTTGGCATCATGGTTCTTGATACTGCTTAATGACTGCAGTACCGCTGCCAGCTCATCAGCGCGTTGTCGAGCACCTATTTGTGTGGCCAGCGTCAGCATGAATTGCTGGCCGGTGGTTGTTTTTAGAAATGTATCGTGTGTGGTTAACTCCCGAAATACAAAACCGGCCCCCTGAAACAATGAGCTACTAATGGCCACGGGCATCCATTTGTCTTGATGGTCACTCAGCGCCAGTCGTGTTAGAGCTTGGTATCGATTTTTTCCTTGAGCAGCTCCGAGCGAAAATGCGAGTTGATATCGAACTTGAATGTCACGGTCTGTTGTCATGTTACTGAACCGATTTGAGATGGCAACCGATTGTGCCACCAAGGCTTCAGCCACTCGCAGTGCATGTACACGAACGATTGCGTCGGAATCAATCAATGCTGCGAGTACGCTCGATTCGTCTAAGGCGCCGAGGCCTTGGAGTGTATAGAGGGCGGTGAATCGTCCGGCTGCTGTTTCCCCTTGCTTAACAAGTTGTCGCAGCGATGTAATAGCGGAGCTGTCTTGGCGTTGATATATCAAACGAGAAGCTGTGTCGCGATGCCAGCCGTTGGTATGATCCAACAGCGATACTAGTTCCCGCGTTGCCAGTTCGCCGAGGTTCGGAGTTGCAGGAGTTGAAAAACCACGCGGGGCGATTCGATAGATTCGTCCTTGTTTGCTCCCACTAAGCGGATCCAAATATTTCATAAACTCAGGTGGCAAAAATGCTGCACCTTCGATCAGCTCACGGGAAATATCGATAGCGTATAGTGTGCCATCGGGAGCATTGGTGAATTGTACTGGGCGGAACCACAGATCACGTGAAGCAATGAACTCTTTGCCAACGTCTGCTTTTTCCGCAACTAGCTCGAGTCCCTTGGGTTTTAGAATTGCCCGATAAATAAGGTTGTTCGCTACATCGCCCACGATCAAGTTACCGTGAAATTCCGCGGGCCACGCATTTCCGCGATAGATGGTGATCCCTGTTGCCCCCGTGAAAAATCCAAACGGTTTACCGCCTTCATCGGAGCCCCTAAATTGTTTTGTCCGTCGTAGCATTGTTCGGAGTTCTCGCCATGGCTCGGCAGCGCTAATGCGAAACAGCTCAGTGTGCTTTCCATCGGGAGCAATGTCCACCGCTAGGTTGGGCGCCGTTAGGTATGGATTTCGCGCTAAATAGCGGTCATCTAGCATCAGCATTTGGGCTGGAACGCTATTGGAGCAGACGAACTTCCGTCCCCAATTATCCATGCTCATGCCATGTTGCCCAGCACCACTGGTTAGTTCAAACCCAGAGAGGTCACGAGGGTTGAGAATGATCCCTCGTCCGCGCGTGGATACGGCTGTGGATTCTGTAGCATTTGCTAAGCGTACATTGCCACCAGACAGATTTGTCGAAATGTGGATGCGATTGTCTACGCCCCAACGAAACGAGTTTAAATGTGCTTCGCCTGCTAAATCGCTGCCAAACCCAGTGAGAATTTTCTGGTGGATATCGGCAATACCGTCACCGGTGGTGTCTTTGCAATAAAAAAGATCTGGAGCGGATCCAATAAAGACACCATCGTCCCAACAGATGATGGCCGTTGGGTAAGCGATATCTTTGACAAATAAAGTTGCTTTGTCATAACGACCGTCGCCATTGGTATCGACTAGACGTTTAACAGTACCTTTTTCGTGAGGATTGTCTGCGACGGCGTAGGCATTGTACTCCGGTAATTCACAGACATACATGCGGCCATTTTCATCAATATCGATAGCCGCTGGGTCACGAATTAGTGGTTCGGTCGCAACAATTTGTACTTCAAACGCCGGATGAATTTGCATCTTGTCCACAGATTGCTCGGGCGTCGATGCAGGGATCCGCGGTAGCTTTGAGGCAAGTTCATCAATCGAAGGTGGCTTGTCTTGAGCAATAACCGTGTGCGAACTAACGCAGAAAGCGCAGACCAACAATGATGTCAATAGATGACGAAGTAATTGTGTATTTGCCAGTCGTATCATACGCATAGAAATTTGCTTGTGAGAGGTTAGTTAGAGCGGACATCTATTAAATTAATAATCTCGGAATGGTCCGCGCGGTTCGGTTTGTTCCATTTTAGTGAGCCACTGTTGATACCTTTGTTTTAACATTTGTAGGATCTCAGGATGGGATTGTGACAGATCATGTTTTTCACCAATGTCCTTTGATAAGTCGAACAGACCACCTGCTTTGCCACCCATATCAACCCACTTCCAGTATCCCACTCGAGCGCCAATCAGGTCTTTACGTTTCCAGAACATTTCTTGCCGTGGAGACGGTTTGCTTCCTCGAATTACGTCCCACCAATCAAATCCATCAAGTTTGATTTTCACAGGTACTTTGGCATTACAGACTGTAGTGAGGCTAGGCAGTATTTCGAGACTCGTTAGAAACTCATGGTTGATCGAATTGGCGGGTACGGCCCCAGCGGGCCAATGTACAATACAGGGCACGCGAATTCCACCTTCCCAGGTTTGCGCTTTATGACCTTTCAACGGAGCGTTATCAGATCCTCCTCCTCCCCCGTTATCGGAAAGAAAAATGATGATCGTGTTTTCGAGCTGCTGTCTATCCTGTAATACAGCAATCATTTTTCCGATGGCAGCATCCATACATGTAACAGCTGCCCGGTAATCACGCACTCGCGCGGCGGCTGTACGAACTGTTGCTGGTGAAGCATAACGATACTTTTCGACTTCGCGGGTTTCTTCGGCGACTGGCGGATACATGTCTTGGTATTTTTTAGGAGCTTGGATTGTTGTGCGGATAGCTGGGTTCAGGGAAGAGGATCCATGTGGAGCGTTGAACGGCACATACAAAAAGAAAGGTTGGTTTTTGGGTTGTTCGCGCAAGAACCGCAGTGCCTCGCGTTCAAATAAATAAGTACAGTATGTCCCAACATCTTTAGTTGTAGGTTGTAGATTGCGAACCATACTTGGTACGCCATATCGTTCGTGCGTGTAATAGTCGATACCCGTATTGACAAATCCGTAGAAATCATCGAATCCCTTAGAGGTTGGTAGATATCGTTTTAATGTCCCGAGATCCCACTTGCCATAGATGCCACTGCGATATCCAGCAGCGTGTAAATAGTGGGGCAAAATTTTTTCTCTCAAATCCATTCCACCGATGCGTTCGAAACTGACCGCATATTCCTCGGCAGTATATTGATGACCGTAATCCGGGGCTTCGTTACGAATCATGTCATAGATACCGTTACGTTGGGGGTATCGTCCCGTCAAAAGACTTGCGCGAGATGGTGTACACGCTGGCCAGGCGACGTAAAAGTTGGTGAGTCGCACACTTTGTTTAGCAAGTTTATCCAAATGCGGAGTTAGGATGCCGTTGCCTAGTAAGCCAAGGTCATTGTATCCTTGGTCATCGGACACGATCAGCAATATATTTGGGCGGCGCGCGTCTGGATTCGCCCGTGGTTTTCCGGTTGCTACGGAGGATGTGCTTAATCCAATAACAAATATCAGTAGTGTTGTGTGAAAAAACAGCAACAAGCGATTGTGGAATGGAGTGGTGTTTAGAGGCAAGGGGAGTTCCTTATTTGGAATCACCAATTGATTTTACAAAAGCAATGATATCGGCAATATTTTGTGGCGTCAGTTCTTTTTCAAAACCTTCGGGCATCAACGAAATCCCCGTCGAGATAAGCTCGTCGATGTTAGATCGTAAGATGATGTCTTGTTTTCCCTCCGCACGACGCAGTGTGATGCTGTTAGAGGTTTCTGTTGCAATGATGCCGGTAAATATTTGGCCCTGTAATGTCACGACCGTATAGACATTAAAGTTAGGCTGAGCTTCTCGATTGGGATCCAGAATAGCGATTAGCAAGTCCGCTGCGGATTTATTTTTCACGGACGATAAATCCGGGGCGATTTGAGTGCCAATTTTACCGACTTGATGACAGCCAGAACATTTCTTACGAAAGACCTCAAGACCTCTAACTGGATCGGAATCAAACTCTAAAATGTTTTGCATTTGAGCGACAATTTTACCACGATCCGTACTGACTTCGGTACCGAACAACTCGATGCTTGCTGCTTTGACAGTTGCGTTAGGATGTTTCATTAACAATTGTTTTTTGTCACGTTCAATATCGCTCCGCCGAATCGTGTCAGCCTTTACAGCAGCCAACAGCTCCTGGATTGCTACGCTATTTTTCATCATGACATCGACCACACTACGGCGGACCTCGGGGCTGTATGTTCTCCATGAAGCGAGCAAGGGTTTTGTCGCGACTTGCGGGTCATGATTCCCAAGAGAGGTAACCGCGGCCAATTGTAACTCTCTAGGTGATTGAGGGTTTAATAACGCTGGGAGGCTTTCAATGGCCGTCTGACTGTTTGCATAGGCGAGTAGCTTGACGGCAGCGATTCGACGTTGTAGTTCCGAGCTGGTTGTTTTTGCAATGTCCGCGGCACGCGCGAACAATTGGTCAACTTGTTGTCGCAGTTCAGCAGGGGTTGTATCGGCGGCTAGGATCGCATTCAAGGACGAACCACGGCGCCTGAGACCCGTTCCAAGACCAGCTAATAGTGTCTGTTGTACGTTTGGGGTTAGGCCCTGAAGTGTTAGTTGAGCTAGTAGATTGTTGGTTGGTTTGATATCTGAGTTGGAGCCAATAATGATGGCGAATTGAGTTAGCACCTCGACTGAAATTGGTGCGTCAAGATACTCTTTGGCGAGAATCAATTTAGCGACAACTTGGTCTGCGTTGTTGCCACATGAAGATAGCATGGCCGTGCGGATTTCCGCGGTAGTGCGGGGGTCCATAGCGATTTGTGCTAGTCCAGTAACGGCGACCTCAGAATCAACTTCGCCCAATGAAAATGCAACTTGGAATCGCACATGGGGGTTGTTATCAATGGCCAACTTGACTAGCCGTGTGACCAACGCCGGATGTTGTTTCAGAAACGGTTCGGATAATTTGACAGCATGGGCACATACACGCGGATGTTTGTCACTGAGGCCAGTCATGATATTGGCTACGGATAATGCTTGGAGTCCGTCGAGTGCGTAAAGTGTGTGCATACGCCCTAATGGATTTTCGCATGATATTAAAAAATCTTGCAAAGCAGCCACAGCCGATTTATCTTGTCGTTCCCATAATAATCGTTGCGCTGTTTCACGAGTCCAACCGTTGTGTGAACCGAGTTGTTTTACTAATTCGCTGGAAGACATGGCTCCTAAATTAACGGGAGGGCGCCGCTGCATGTTGGGGCTCACCATGCGATAGATACGTCCGCGATCATGGCCTCCTCTAAGATCAAGGAATTCCTTGATTTCTACGGGAATCGAATACGGGTGCTCAATAGTCTCGCGATACATATCAAGAACATAAAGTGACCCGTCGGGAGCATTTACGAAATTGACCGGTCTAAACCAGTTATCTGTGGAACGAACGAATTCTGTCTTTTGATCTGCTCGAACGCTAGCGTACACGACATTGTCGGTGTTTATCGTTTTGCGATGAACTAGGTTACCGCCGACATCTCCGACAAATGCATTGCCGTGGTATTCCTGTGGATATGCATCACCTGTGTAGATTGTGATGCCTGTAGCTGAGGTGAAGTACCCAATTGGATATTCAGTTGGCACAGCGCCTTTTTTTTCATTGGGGTCTAATGGGATGAATTCATAACCACCTTGTTTGTTGATGACCAAACGGTAGCCTTTGTCGAGTGCGCGCCATTTTTGACGAACGATTCTCCAAGGTTCTGGTGGGCTGATACGAAACACTGGTGCACTCGCACCATCTTTAGCGACATTTCGCACTAGACCTTGAGCAACGAAATACGGATTTCGCGACAAGTATTGTTGCGGATAGACGACTTGTTGCATGTGGTTACTGTTACTACAAACAAAACGAATTCCCCACGCATCGTGTGAGTGCCCGAATTGTAGTCCACCGGTGACCTGTTCAAACTCCTCGGTACGCGGATCGAATCTCAGGTCAACCGCACCGACAGGAAATAGTGGCTTGCCACGATACAGCAACGTTTTAGGGTTGCGCCCGGCGGCAAAATAAATTTTATTATCCAATCCCCATTCAAGTCCGTTACTCACCGACTGCACATTACCTCGACCGAAACCAGAAAGAATTTCCTCGCGGATATCTGCTTTGTTATCGCCATCCGTATCTTTAAAGTAGTACAGGAAACCTGGTGCAATGACGAATACGCCACCGTTATACGGCCTGACGGATGTTGGCCAACTGATATTGTCGACAAACACGGTACTGCTATCCATCGTGCCGTCTGCATTGGTATCTTCGAGCAGACGAATGATACCAGCGTTCTTGAATCCACCACCTGCGGGATTGAGTTTCGTAGGTTCTTGGGAAAATGGATACCCATGCATTTCGGCAACATACATGCGACCGTGTTCATCAAAACAAGCATCAACGGGGTCGGACACGAGTGGTTCAGCGGCAACTATTTCTAATGTAAACCCGCGAGCTTGTTGAAATGTCGCTAGAGCTTTCTCGGAATCAGTATGTTTGATCCGCGGCATATCCGCAGCA
>JABJJO010000142.1 GCA_018660825.1 Planctomycetaceae bacterium
CTTGGGGCGCATGACCTTCAGGCCAGCCTCCATCAACCGTCGCGCCTAATAGTTTATGGCACTCAATACTCTGGATCTTCATCAATCATTTCCCCTGATAGTTTGCTAGGAATTGAGCTGCCATTTCATTGGCAATGCGTTGCCGGATATCCGGAGACATTAAGGTGAAATGGTCTTTTCCTTCAACCATCACGATTTCGGCATCACTGTCGAGGTCTTGCAAGGTCGCTTTGATCTGATCACAAGCCCCGTTTAGATAAAACGTGTCTAACGTTCCCATGAACACGTGCAACCGCCCTGCTAACTGTTGCTTCAACCCGGCATCCCACCGTCGTTTAATCAACAAATTCATATCGTATTCGCGCCAGTACTTAACCGTACTCGGTATCACTTGCCCATTATCGCGGCGCCACATTAACAACGGATTCCCCTGCTGGTCTACCGGGCTGAACACAGCTTCAAACGATCGCAACTGTCCCCCACGACCAATAGCGTCATCCATTTTCCCAAAGTCAACATACCAAATCATCGGTGTTTCACCCCGTCGGGCCAATGGTCGACGTTCGCCGTCAGGATTGTGATACAAACTCAACGGCTTTGCAGCGTAAAGATTAACTTCTTGATAATCCCGAAAATCGACGGGGTCAGGAGCGGTGCTCCACACGCCACCAAACGTTTCTGGGTAATTAACTTGCAACCAAAACGAACTCCAACCACCGGAACTATGCCCCGTTAAAAAACGAGCTTCAACCGTATTGATTGTTCGATAACGCCGAGCAATCTCAGGAACTAACTCCTCGACCACGGAAGCGCCTCGAGGACCGTTGGTTGCACTGTCGGCATATACGTGATGCCCCCATTTACATTGGCCGTCGAGATACACGCGGATGAAATCCACTTCCGCATCACCGGTTGGACTTGAACCTTGCATGTGGCGCCGCCCCATCGTCTCATGCGCCCCACCAAAACCTGAAATTTCATAGATTATTGGATATCGTTTATTTGTCGTTTCGTAGTAACCTTTCGGAAGAACGACTGTTGCTTTCTGAACGACATCGCGATTAAAGAATGCTGAAAGTCGCGGACTTAACATCCGTACTTGCTGATGATATTTCGTGCTGAAAAACTCTTTCTCAGCAATAACACTTGAGAGCCGTAGTTCAAATACATTATCACCATCCCAGTCGATTTCCACGACTTCACTGTAAAAATTACCCGCCCCATGAGCATGGTTTGAACGATAAAAATCATGGTCGAATAATGCTTGGAAAAAGTAGGTCCCAGCCGGCAAATCGCCTAGTGTTTTGGGAAAACCCTTGATGCCACCTGTTAGGGCAACAGTCATTTTCGGAGCCAGTGTAAGGTCGACTGCATAAAACGGTTCTGGGCTAAACCAGTTAGGCCCCGTGAAGGGCGGCGAACCTTCTCGTTTCGACGTAAATAGATACAATCGCCCCGACAACGGTTGGCTAAGCAGAGCTTGATCTACGCTTACAGTCACCTTCGGAGCTGCTTGCAGCGGGACTATACTAGCCACGCAAACCAACGCCGCACAAACCCACGTTATTATTCTCATGTAAGATTATCTCATCAAAGTATCAACTACAATTAACCAGCCCTAGGGAACTGTCTATCGTAACATTTACGGCGACATTTTCCATCAACACTGATGAATTTGTATTTATGCAAATACATCCGTGGCATGTGCAGCTACTAGCGGTCAGTAACGAACACTCGAGTGGATCCAATGACGAGTTTCCGTTCGCCATAAATAACAACTCTAACTGTTTGCAACCCACTCGAAACTTTTTCGACGAACACGTCAACCGCTTGAGAACCGACTTGCACCTCCCGCCGTACAGACACCCACACAGGGTCGTTTGCCATTTCATACTCTTTTGAATATCCATTCCAGCGGTCAGGCTTCGGAGTTGCCTTAAGCGTGTCAATATTGCGTTCTAGCAACTGTTCTCTTTGCGCCCCACGCTGAGTGACAACTTCAATCACGGCTTCGCCAACGATTGGCGAGTCGAAGATGACTTGCAACTTCTTCCCATTAGACACCGTAGCCGCACATTTCACTCGCATTCCGTCTGGGTAATTCACTTTTAACAACGGATCGCCGAGCAGGTTAAACATCCAACTATGTTCTTGTCGTTCTTCTTTAAGTAAGGCTGAATCTGGACTCACGACCGCTGCTATTTGATCCAGCAAGCGTCGATTGGGAGAACC
>JABJJO010000113.1 GCA_018660825.1 Planctomycetaceae bacterium
AAAGTGAATTGTAAAACCAGTTGTGGAAACGCCGCGGACAGGATCGTCTTCATAGGGGTCGCTGAGGTCACTAGGTGCACTGACAATAAAGGTGGCTTCGTTGCCAATATCTCCGAGGATAGTGAATTCAAACCCAATGATATTCTTTTCGTAATTCCAATTGTTTCGTGGTAGACCAGGGAACTTGTCGCCGTCTTGGTTTGCCGAACAAATTTTTCGTTGGTTTGTAGCGAGACTAGTGTAAGTCCAATCGTCGACGCCGGAGTAGTTCGCGGCTGGTTCGTCGACTACGTCAATGCAATCGGTGTTGCTGGGCAAGCCGCTAATCGTAATATATGCTCGGTTGTCGTCGTCGTCGCCAGCGGCGATGATTGTACCATTGGGTGGAGGTAGATTTGTTTCCCCCGGAACTAACAACGGATCTTCCAAATTGCGAGCTTGGCCATCTGGTTCGTAGCCGTCAATTGACAATGGGCCGCGAATTTCTGTTACCTGACGCTTCGCATCTGGGAAGGAAATAGAAGCATCACCGTCGCTGTAGTTGTCGCTGATTCCGGAAATGGTAACAACTTGTTGCTCGTACCAATTTCCAGTTGTGAAAGCGAGCGATGTTTTATCGGCCTCGATTTGCTCTGCTGTACGTTGGCCTTTGTTTTGACTTTCATCAAACTTAAACGCCTCGTTGTATGTTTTTGTAGCAGTCGGGACGAGATTTATTGATACCGCATTGCTGGGGGCGCCTGTAAGCACAACAGTGTATTGATCAGTGCGCGATGTTGTGCCCGTAACCTGTTTTCGAATCGCGAACTGACTGGAGGAATCTGGGTTCTCATCCCATGGTACACTAACGTCCAACTTGTTGGTTAGGGCATCAAAATCGGAAACCGTTCGTTCTTGGCCCTTACCCGGTCCGCTAGTAATTACGATGGTATCTCCAATGAACGTCGAACCGTCTGGAAGCGACGAATTGGTTTCATGGTTTTCTAAAGATACGTGTAATTGGTAAGTGGCACCGACTGGAATTGGACTGTTTTTTGGATATCGCCCTACGCGTACAACGTAAGTACCCGGTTCGTCGAAATTGTAAGTGGAGAATGAGTCGTAAGCATGGTTAGTTCCACTGTCGATTGGGTATTTGTCATCATAATTACCGAGTAATTCCAGATAAGGGTAGGACAAAAATCCAAAAAATCCGGTGAAGGTGTTTTGCTTATATAATTGCAAGTATGGATCGAAAGATCCCGTGGTACTGTTCTTCCCACCATCTATATCGAACGTGCCTTGAAGTGTGCCGCCCGTTTTTTCAGCTAGCATGGATGAGGTAATATCAAACTTGTAGTTAGCAAACGCGCCCGTTCCAACACCGTCAACGGTGATATGTGGAATTGTAGTGGAATTGCTGATGTCGGTATTCGAAAGTTTGCTCCAACTATCTGTGTACCTTTCAAGGTTAGTTGCCGTACGGAATCCGGCATTTTTGCGAAGTTGGCCTGTATTTACGTTAAGAACCAAGGCCGGCATGGTAATGGAACTATTCGTGCTGCTGGCAACGTCGCCGTTGTAAATGATTTGGCTAGTGGTCGGTTCAATGACATTTATGGAGTCGTTAACTGGTAATACCAAGATTTCGGGTTTCTCATTGTCCGACACTGGGAACTCAACATTGAATGTTCCAATTTCTGCATAATCGGTGTCGTTCGATGTTATTGTGTGCACGATAGTGGCAAAATGGTTGCCCTCATCTTCAGTATCGTCAACGACGGTGACATTGATCGATTGTGGTGTGGACCAGTTTCCAGCGGTGAATGTTAGTGTGTTTGTGCTATAAGTGACGTCATCGTTGTTGGCCAATGTAATCGTGACGGTATCCGTTGGTACTTTAGTTAAGGTCACCACGTACGTAGCATTTTGGCCATCCAGTTGGCTTGCTTCATGTAACCAAGGGGATGCGATTGCGTCACTTCCAACAGTGTTCATGCGAACGGCGATTTCTTTTGATTCATTGTCAGTCACTTCAACCAGTACACTAGGAACAGGAAGTGCGTCGTAGGCATCTTGATCTTCAGCGTTAGTTCCTTGAACTACGGAGTGTTTGATGGTGTAGTTCTGGCGGCCTTCACTTATCTCGTCAAATGCTGCTTGCACTTGCACGATTTGCGGAACCATCCAATTGGTTGGCGTAAACGTAAGTTGAAGCGAATCTTCGTAGTTGCCAGCATTCGATTTTCGGACGTAAACACTACGTGCTCCATTTTCGAAATCGTCTTCTCTTGGCGGATCTGGTGTCACTGTAATAATGATGTTTTCAATTGGGGCCATCGTCAGCACAACGTCATAAACATCGATTTGTGCTAGTCCATTGATTCCCGCTTCAGCAACTTGAGTCCCATTCCCGCTTTCGATGATCATAACGCCAGGGCTATCGGCATCGCCTACGTTGGCCGAAACACCTGGGATATCTAGCAATCCGTAGTGTGAATCGGACGTCGCTATCGTGTGATTAATGATTCCCGTGTGGCCACGCAGATCATTGCTGACGACAGTTAAGGGATCCTCAAGTCCATCAACGCCACCTACGTTAAACGTGTCTGATCCCCGACCACCAATTAAGTTAGTCGATACGCCCGCTGGAGTTCCGAATACGTAGAAACGATCGTTCCCTTCGGCCATATCTACTTCGATCGACTCGACGCCCCGGTATTCCACAAATAATCCGGCACCATAGACACCGGTTTGGGTGACAACAATATCGTCACCGAATTCGGTTCCAATAATTACCATCGTATCGAATCCATCGCCACCATCGATATCTACGGGCGCGTTCACTGCGTATTCTACGAAGTCACCCCCCTGACCGCCGTTGATGTTCGTAAGTCGTTTTGTTGCTTCATCTTCGTCTAATTCTACAAAGGCCCGAACAGTGAACTTGTCATCATCGTTTTCACCGAACAAACCGAGAGTTGCAAGGTTATGGTAAACTACAAAATTGTCGTCGCCGTCTCCGCCATAAAGGCTTGTTGAGAAACTATTGCCATTGCTTAGATAACCGCGAGTGGTAAAGGTTGTGGTAAACCAATCCTCTTCCGGTAGATTTGCATAAGCATTTCGAGGCGATTTGAACATTTGGCCTATTTGGAAGATATCATCGCCTTCGTCACCGAATGCGGTGATGACGGATGAAGTGTCGTCAAACACAAACATGTCCGCTTCGGCTCTACCGTACACATTTACGCCGGAGTCAAGATTACCGTCATAATTGACGCGTTCCACTGCTACCGCTTGACCTGGTTGAATTGCTTCAGCGATCGAACGTGGGTACGCAATGATTGCACCACGGCGGAACAGGAAGAAGTCCCTGTTGTCCGTCCCGTAGATTTTCATTTGGTCGGTGCCAGTATGAGTTAGGGCTAAATCGTACTGGTCAAATACATTGATCGTCGATGAACCAACACTGGCCAGTCCGATTTCGTAATCGTCGCCCCCGTCTTCACCGTGTAGGGTCAAGATATTGTTGTAGAGGCCGTTACGTTGTGTTGAATTTTGAGCTTTGTCATAGTTAACGAAAATCTCATCATCATCGTCGCCGGCGAGAATCGTGGTCGCTGCGTTTAGAGATTCAATGGTGATCGTGTCATTTCCCTCGGTCGTGTCAATAATTAATTCCAAATCGATGGGAGGGTTGCACTGGTCCAGTAACGCGTTATAGGCCTGGTCATACCCGCTGTCAGACGGATCGGGAACCTGGCTGGCGGTGCCACAGGTTTGAATGTGAACGATGTCCGCACCGGGTCCAGTCGAAAGAGTGACGTTCTGTAGATGTTGCGTTGTGAACAGATTCACATCGGTAACATAGGTGTCATCTCCAGTGAGGTCATAGGATGTTGCACTGTCGTTAAATCCGAATTGGCCAATTTCGATTCCGCCAAACCAGAAGGTGTTGGAATAATTGTTGGTGAGAGCAGTTATCTGTGCCGTGTCGTAGGTTACGTCGTACGCGGTTGGCAGGCTGGTTTGACTGAATTCGTCCGATATTAAGCTGTTGCTGGCTGTCGATAGTTCAATTGTTTGACTATTGGCTGGGAGTCCCGTGATCTCGAATGAATCGGTACCGACGGTATCCACTAGAACTGAGCTGCCGGTTAGCGTTTGAGTGCCCGTTCCGGATGTGTTGAAGGTGATGACATCGCCATACGCTTCGGCGGACAACTGAAATTGGTCATATTCGACATTCATGACAAAATAGGTATTGTTGTCACTTAATCCGGAAATGGAAGATGCCGATGTGTGGTAGATGACTTCATCACCTTCAGCGAAGCCGTGATTGACGGCCTGAATCCATTGCGTCAGAGGTGTGGTGGAAGCGTTGACTACACGATTGAAGGCTGGTAGAGCCCGCAGTTGTTGTTGTAGATATTCGGCAGTCTGTACGGAAGTCGGCTGGATGGTTCCCTGAACGGTTTGCGGTGAAATTGTCGGTATATTGAGTGTATAGGTATCAGCTTCAGTTCCATCAATCGTTATTTGTTGATCCACGCGTTTCCCCTGGACATAGTCGTGGGGCACTTCGATGACGACGTCCACCGTGCTGATGACATTGACGAACGATGGTAGATAGAATCCGGCATCATCCTTGAATGTCTCGATGTCGATGCTGTGATAAGGTGCAGTTGGCGATTTGCGGATCAATTGCCCGTCTTCAATTGGTAGTTCAATGTCAGTACGTAATGTTTGTGCTCGTGATCCGGTGAAGAAACTATTTACGTTAGCAGAGGTAAATGTATTTGAAAGTCCACTAAAGGCTGGCCATGTACCGGCCGTAATGTAGTAGTTGCCATCGAGCTTTGATTGGTTGTAAATTGCTTCACCAGCTGGGTATTGTCCAGGCTCCCCAACCACATCGTCATTGCGACGGCGCACGGCAACTGATTCAAGTACCTTATTTCCACTGGCATCAACACCAAATGTGGAATACGTGTAATAGGAGTGATCAAAGTTGTCGAGTGCGGCAACGAACTCTTTTTCCATCTCGAGATCATTACCCTGTAGTTCCGGATGCGTGGCGCCGTTGACCGTTCCGTCGGATAGATTAGGGTCACCGACCAGAGTGTATTCTACACCGTCGATCGTGTATTTGATGTCGCGTAGGTTTCCGTGTACGTTGTCGGCCGTAGTACCATCTTTGATAGTGTATGTTGGATTGCTTTGTAGTGTCGCTGTGTCGGTGTATGACCGCCACGTCCAAACTTTGAATGAAGAAATGTCGTTTTTCGCACCATCACTGCTTAGGTGATGTTGATAGTTATCAGGAAGGTTACGAGTGGCACTCATTAATGGAGAATTGCTGTGCGGTATAGCCCAGTTATCATAGGTGAGTTCACCCGGTGGTGTTATATAGGTTTTTTTGTATCCGTCGAAATTGGAATGTTGGTACATTTCGATTTTAGAATTTGGCCATAGCCAAATCGCTTCGATGTCGTCGTTCCAATGCCCACCGACATAGGTATACCAATATCGGGTGTCGACGTCCCAGTGACCTTTAGTTGGATTGCTCCAATTGTCCCAATCTTGCCAATAGAATCTCGCAACTGGATTTGTTCGTGAATGAGTCCAATAACCAGTCCCTTGGTTGCCGTAATTAGAGTTATAGGTTTCGTAGGTTTGGTTCCTGTATCTTCCATTGAAGCCAGAATTTGAGTTGACGATGAAGTTTTCTGGATAAATGGGGTTGGCTTTAGCCGCACCATCGAGATCAGGGCGAGCCCCAAACTTCACTGCTTCCGCACGAATGCTTGGTTCAGAGATTTCTGCAGAGTATTCGTAAATCGTTGTTCGGTCATTTAATCCATCCCCATCATTGTTTGAGTTCTGCTCGTAAACCATCAGGGGGGTTAGATGTGGGCTGTTTGAATCGTATGTTTGGGTGATTGTGTATCCTTGATTAGCAACCAAATCACTTCTGACTGAGGATTTAGTTAGGAAGTTCTCTACGTTTTGTAGATCGTCACGCATTGGTACGGCTGCGGGAACAGGGGCCTCTATTTGATTTCCTTCTGCATCAGACTTGCCTTTAATCATGTAAAGTAATTCTAGATCGTTGAGGTGTATGCGGATTTTGTCCAACGAGAATGTGGCAGCAGGTACGGCTACGCTATCATCTAGGACTTTAAGCAAGTGGAGACCGCGGATGATGGTGTTCTTGACTTTTTCAACATATGTAGTTTGATTTTCATTACTAGCAACAGCGTCAGCGAGTGTATAAATGGTACCTGCATTAGCGAGAGTTCCATCACCGTTAAGGCCGACGAGCGTCTCTAATGTTGATTGCAAATCGTAGCTTACTTCTATTGAATCGACAGTAAGCGTAACATCGTAATCGGCTAATTCACCCGAAATTAAACGATCGAGAAGGCCTGGTTCGCCTAGTTTGGCCTTCTGAATGAGAGCCGACTGAATGTCATCGTGGGTAATGGTCTGTTCGCGCTCAGAACCAGTAGATTGCAAGTCTATTGATGTGTCGAATTCATAATCGGCAAGGTTGATGGTCAATTGGTGTATGTCGACTTCAAGCCCTAGGGCATCACGCATATTCATCTCGATGGTGTCGTTGCCGGCTGCACCAGCGATTTTAACATCACCTTGGATATGTTCGATTGTATATCGTTCGGGTAATGTTTTTTGCACTGTCCGTTTTGGCATTTCGTCAAAACGGTAAGATGCGTCTTCGAAAGAATCAACGAGGTCGTATTCGTATCTGATGTTGATTTTGTTGACTTGCGTATTTTCTTTAACGGTATAAAGTAGTGAAATGACGTCCCAGAAATAATCAATGGCTGCGGTAAAGTTCCCAGTGCTCGTCGGTTCGGTGTAATTGCCATGTGTACTGCCAAATAAATCTTCCCCGATAAGATCGGGTATTACGCCGTTGCCGTCGTTGTCGGGCGTGTACACAACCTTCTGGTTTTTAATGGCAAAATACGCCGCTTTCCCGAGGTATTGTTGAGCTAGGATAACTGCAACGTTACGTCGATTGGCACCACTGATATTATCTTGGGCTTGATAATTGTTTTCAGGAAGAGCATCTCGCAAAACCTCAATGGGCACGTTGTTTGGGAGATTAGAGTTGCTATTAAAATATTGACCATACATGTATGGTACTCGCACACTGGCCCAGTCTCGCATTCTTGCATCATAGTTTGCTGAGCCTTGTGGACCAATGCGACCGGAGTTGGTAGCTCTGCCGACCGCTATGCCGTATTCACGCAGCGCCATTGCGACGTTGTTCTCGAGTATTTGCCAATCAACAGTTCCAGTAACACCCGCGAACCATTTTGTCTTAAATCCACTAATTCGATCAGCACTTTTGGCATCTTCATTCGTGCGGCGAACCAACAGCATGTCATTTAGCACGAGGTCATCGGCGGTTACCGTTGCTAGATCCTCGCGCGTAATATTTTGTTTGACGGTGTAGATCGCATTAGCGGCAGGATAAGTGACTTCAAACGTTTCACTAGGGCCACCGACGATGATTTTGTCGTCACCGGATCCTAGGTGAATAACGAGATTCATATCGTCTGTTAAACCATACAGGTAAACTTCGTCATCACCGGCACCCGTTAATACCGCAATGCGTTCAATGCTGTCCAGATTTTCAAGTTTAATGCCAGCGCCGTAGAAGTATTGTGTTCCATCGTTGTCGGTGAAGATATAGAACTGATCGTCAATGGCCGTTCCCGCTACGACAACGGTGTCAAATCCACTGCCCCCGTAAATTTCGATGCGATTGTTTTCGATGTAATCGATTAATGTGTCTTTGTCACCAGCTTCCTTGACGCCATTGATATCTCCAGCACCAGCAGAAAGGAGCCCACCATCTGCTTCCGAAGTCGAGCCATCATGATGGACTAGTAAGGCTTTGAGGAAGAATAAGTCATCCCCTGCTTCGCCAAACATTCGTAATACGCCTACGTTGTGGTTGACTTCAAAGTAATCATCTCCACGGCCACCGAAGAAATCGGCGTTATAACTGATGCCGGGTGTAGCGCTGTCGAGTCCATCCACGACATCGATCAAGACATCGCTACCCACGGATTCGGGGATGCGGACGGTATTGAGTACGCGACCAATTAGGAAGTTGTCGTTGCCACGGTCACCATATACTTTCATGGATGCCATACTGTCGTCAGAAATGAAGGTGTCATTACCATTTCCACCACGTGTTTCAACGATTTCTGCGCTGAAGTCGTAGTACACGCGTTGGAATGTAGCCGGTTCACTTATTGAGACCGATGGTTGAACTGTAGCCGCGGCATCCGCAATATCCATAGGTGGTGTAACGTATTCATCATCGGCAGGAGCATCCCCTCGCAGTTCAACCGTGAATAGATAGAAATTGCCTTGGTAGTCTTTCGGACCGTCAAGTAACTCAATTTTCCATTGATCGCGCTGGGTGCCAGTTCCAGTAACCTGAGCGGTTATGTCTGATAAGTCGTTGAGGGATTCTTCAATATTGTGTCGTAGGCTTGAACTACTATTCAACCAGTTCGTTGATTGGTTTTGGTACTTGAGACGGTAATCTCCAGTATCCACGGCATAGAAAGTTTGTATTTGATTGACGGGCTTGTCAAACATTGCGTCGAGATCTGGTTTACCTGCAATGAGACTGGATGCCAATGATGCTTCGATGCGAGTGACCATTGAGCGGGATACTTTGACCTTACCGATAGTCTCGTCGCTACTGGTAATGCGGAAGAATTTGTTTTCGGCACTGGTCTTGTCAATAAGTTGAGGATGACAACCCGTCGCGCCCAAACTGTCTGATGGCTCAAGGGCATTGCATGCTAGTTGTATTTTCCATGGAGATGCTTCAGTTCCAAGTCCTGTTACGATCGTGGATGCTGGTGCCATGATGGCATTCAGTTTTGATTGGATGTCGGTGGCTTCGTCTGTTTCTGTAATATCGCTTGTCGAAGCACCACGATAGGTCAAAGTGAAAGTGCCAGGCTTTTTAATGACCAATTGTTGTCGCGTGGTATCTGCGTCAAGATGAAGTGTGTCATTATCTGGGCCGCCGCGGATGTCCAATCTGTCGGTGTCGATACTGCCGGTGCCCGAATCGACCACATAGACGTTGCTTTTCCCAATAATATCTTTGGAGAGCGTAATGACATAAGTGTCACTGCCTTCCGTCCCGTCTAAAGTGACTTCTTTGGTTACACCGTCTAAAGAAAATCCATTAGCTTTGGCGCCGCCGAAAAATTCGAACGATTCAAAGAGTTCAATGTTCTCTGCGCTTTCCTCAATCGATGTGACTGTGCTTCCGAATGTATATTGACCGCCCATCTCCAGCGTTGTTGTGGTGAGAGAGAAGTTTGCGTCACGAGCTTCAATCAGATGGTCTGACTCGATAGTGTCGCCGACAATAGCACCTTCGTTGTCAGATATGAATGTGTCACCCATTTCGTTACTGGTGACAGTGTCATTGCCCGTACCAAGATGGATGACATCGACATATTTGGACCCGACTAGGCGGTCATCACCATCGCCGCCATAAAGTCCCAGTTCAGATATGACGTGCGCGGAAAGAACGTAATCGGCGGCAATTTCAGTCGAGTTAGGTAACAAGCCAGCGATGATTCTATCGTCGCCCAAAAGGCCGTTGATTATGACTTCGTCGCGTGTTGTGATAACCGTTGGGTTGGTGCTGCATTTCTGAGCTAAGTCGAAGGTTTCCTTGGGCGTTCCGCATTCCAATGGAGCCTTGTCGATGCCTCTTAGGATGATGTTAACCGTGCGGGTGTTTAAATCAGGGTTGGGAGCGCCGCTGACCATTTGTTGATGTGTGATTTGAATCGTGTTGTAGTGGATTTCCATATTGTCTTCACCGCGACTCAGTACTTCGTGACCAACCAGTAGATAGTCGTCGGAACTAGACCCATTAATGGTGACTCGATCCAAATCCCCATCATTTTCATACGCGGGATCTTCAAACAATGCAAATTCGCCAGTTTTTTCAAAACTTCCATCGCCGTCGAGATCATCCCAAACTTCCTTGGCAAGCATGCGTGGCCCATCTTCGCGGATTGTTGAATACGGTCGGATGTATTTGTTCGAGGTTTGCGTGTTGGGATCAACGACCGTGTAGTTTCCGAGTTTTGTCAACTCAAATTCGATTGGCAATGCATCGATATCGATGGGTACCAGTGACAGCAACGATTGGACTAGTTGATAAGAGTCAGCAGTGGCGTTGGCAATGTAATAGTATTGACCGCTTACTAATCCAGCAATCTCCGTTGTGTTGTCAACAATGTAGCGAACTTGCTGTCCGTTGGTTAAACCATGTTCAGTAGCGTAAAGCGTAGCATGGCTAGCGTCAGCAACGCTTGTGTCGATCGCAATGTCGGTACTGCTGTCGATACCGGTGCGAACGACGTGGGTGCCTGTGCTCGGTGAATCGAACGACACCGGACCAGTTTCCGACAATGAAAATAGTAATTCAGTGGCATTGATTACGACATAGTGACTGCCGGATTTGAGTTCCCGCATGTCGACTGAATTTTGAGGTTGATCGTAAACTACCTGGTCGCCATTGGTTAAGCCAACCGAGGTTTGTGGCAAATAATGCACGGCTGCTGTTGGCATGGTTAACATCGTGTGGATGGATGCGTCACCGACTAATGCTCGTTGAATAGACCAGTATCCGTCGATTGTGTATCGTTCTTGAACCTTAGCCATCGATGAGTTAGCGTTAGATAGAGCATTCGCGAGGCCGTCGGTGAAATCAACAGTTGTTGTGAATGAATTATTAGCATTGGTGATTTGAATGATCCAGGGTTCACGTGTTCCCGTAAAGTCATTTCTTGATTCTTTAGTGCTGCTAACAAGCACTGTGAAACTATTAGTGCTTGATTGGATGGAGATCTGATCTTGATTAGCCGTTGCAGTGTAAATTGCGGGAAAACCGTTTATGTCGTTTTGCGTGGTGATACGATTGGCAATCGTTGTTGCGACGTCAGTTGGAGTACTGCCGGTCGCGATTTCGATTTGGTAATCGCGGCTTTGGTTACTATCAGGGTGTTGGATTTGAATTGTTAATATTTCATCTTCGTCTCCAATGTTAGCGGGTAGTTCGATAGTGTTGATGGTGGGGTTACCGGAAACGGTTGCATCCCAACCTGCGGCAGAAAGTGTCTCGACAATGGTAGTTGTGTTGGCGTCTGAATCAACGTAGACAGATGTTGTTTGGTTATCAATTGATATGTCAAGATGGGCGACACCAATGGGTATATTGATATCTGTCACATAGTTAGTGTCGTTGGTTGTGGTGCTACCGCCGTCATCGTAGTTATATGCTACCGCTGAGTTGGCACCCGTTTGTGGGATTATCTCTATTAATGCTTTAGATTCGTTGAAACTAGCGGAGTAATTGATCAGGTTGTTGATAGCTGAAGTTAAGGCAATGTTAATCGTAGTCAGGTCAACGAGGTTTGTTGAATTGGTTGTATAGCTTGGAATTGGTTCAGTGAATATGTGGCTGCCTGATCCTGCACTCGATATGAATATAGTAGATCCTGTTTCAGCTTCGGATAGTTCCAGTGAATCTGGTGTTACGTTGACTACAAAGTAATTTTGGCCGACGGTAAGGCCGCCGATTGATGTTCCATCAGTCGAGACATAACGGATCAAGTCGTTTTGAGAAAACGGATGTTCAACGGCGGTAAATCTATCGTTGAGTGTGTCCACTTCGGCACTACTGATGCTAATCGTTTCCAGAGTTAAGCCGCTGATTGACCAAGTTAACCCGCTGATTTGATTGCCGTCATTATCGATGAGGATGTTGCTGTTTTGGTTCGTCTCGTCACCGGTTAGTACAGTAGCGGCTTGTAGTGTTGTCGTCATCGCCTGTGCATATGTCACGTTGTTGAGACGATGTATGCCTTCCCCAAGGTTTGTCGCGAGCCCTTCGATAGTGCTGTGCAACCGCAGACGATCGGTATTGTGCAGAATAATGGATCCCGTTGCACTTGCCGGCAGATTTGTGCGATCGCGAACGATTAACGACCATTGGCCAAGTTCGGCATCTGCTGGGATGGCAATGTAAGAGCCAGCAGACTGCATAATGTTTTCAGGAACGGTAATGTTCATGGCGTAGAATGGATTGGATACAAGTGCACTGCTAGCTGCCGTCACATAATAGCCCCGCGAATATGTGGCGAGTTGTGCCGGTGAAGCGGGCGTGCTGCGAATGTCGGTGATGATGATGTTGGTCGGCGATGTTGAGACAACGGTCCCTGCATAGAGTCCAGAGTCGCTAATTGTCACTGCAAGCTGAGCGGCTACATCGGCAACTGTAGTGCTGTTGTTGCGTGAGATAGCACGTGGCGTGATGCTGTCTAAGCCGGCAATGGACCAGACGTTGCCCCCCGTTGTGTAAGTAGCGGCTTCTTGAAGTTGTATGACAACACTTCCGGGATTTGTTGTTCGCGTGTTTGTGACTACCGTTGTCAGGTCAAAGTCATCGCTGCCACTTGTGTGAGCGATGGTTATGTTGGGGCTGGTTGGCGACTCGAAGGTTTGCGTACCAGTACCAACTGATGTTAGGTCAATAGAAGCTCCACCTTCGTTTGATGATAATTGAAATGTGTCATTTGTCGCGGAAATAACGAAATAATTTGCATTAGCAACGAGCCCTGATGCGTCGGAAGTGCCACCATTGTATTGAATGCTGTCACCGTTAATTAATCCGTGATCGACAATTTCAATGATGTTGTTATTGAGCGAAATACCGGAGGCAATACTTGTGGTTGCGCCTGTTAAATTGGTAAATGTATGGTCGCCAATTCCAACTGCGGAAATGTCAATAGCGTTACCTTCACTAACAAGGGATAGCTTAAAGCTATCGAGCGTTGAGTCGAGAACGTAATAGTCAGTGGAGTGTGTTAGGCCAGCGATGAGATCGGCAGACGCTGTGTATTGAACAACCTCTCCGTCGATAAATCCATGCGCTGTAATGTATAACTCATCAGATTCAATTGAAATCGCCGCAGTGGCCTCGATCGTAAGCGTTTCACGGTTGGTGGCAGTAAAGTTCCCGATGCCATCGAGGCCGGCTGTTAAGTTTGAGGCGATTTCGGTTGCCGTGACATTGGTGCTTGCGTTGTAACTCGCAGTTGTGGTTTCCGTACCGGTCGTTGCCGTAACTAGCCACGTTAACTCCGTTGTTTGGGAATATGTTTCCGGAATGTCGACGGTTAGGTTAATTTGCATCGGGTCAGAGACGTCCAATTCACTAGCTGTAGCAAATTGGTAACTAACTAAGTTCGAGTAGGTGGTGGGATCGCCGAGGTATGTGATGACAAGTATTTGTTGATTGCTAGCGTTGGTTGTAGTCGTTGCGGTGTAGGATGTTATTGCATTAATTTGCGTAACAAGTGATTTTGCTACATCCGCAATGGTAACGAAAGGTGAGAATTGATCGGCAACAGATACGGATGGTTCGGTACCGGTGGTCGTTCCTTGTAATCCGAGAATGGTCCAACTGCGGCCGATCGAGATATCGTCGTCGCTTTCAAGTAACGTAATGATATGGCTGTCGCGATCGACGGCTGCATTACCGCTTTCAGGAGTGAGAATTGTCTGTAGGGTTTGACTAATACGATCGAGAACCGCACTTTTTGGGTCCTCAGTGGTTAAATCGGCCGTCAGTGTGTTATCGGTGACAGAATCGAGGACGGTTGCTCCGTGGACATCGGTTATTGTAACGACCCATTCGTCGTTAAGAACTGTATCGCCCGTCAATCCAAAGGCTCGGTCAACGATGCCATCGAAGTTTGCGACTGGTCCGCTGAGCGTAGTGCGAATGTCTTGGTTCACGGCAGGGATAATAACAATATTTGCATCGTTAATGATAATTGTCGGAGTCCCGGTCGGCGGGGGTAAGGAAATATACCATGGGGATCCAATAATGCCATCGCCAGTAACGATGACGTCATTACGGTTTGTTAACTCACGAATTTTGCTGGCAACATCTGCCGATGACATTGATTTATCAATTTCAATTGCAGTGTCACCATATTGTAGCGTCGTGTATTGCTGCCAATCTTCTAGGAATAACTGTTGATCGGCTTGACCTGTCAAACGACTGTTATACAGAGCGTTTTGATTTGGAGATAATTCCGTAGATCCCGTATCTGAAACTATAATGTTGCTGATCGTTGCGCGCCCATTATTTGTGTTTAGAATCGCGCTCTGCAATACAATATCCCATGATGAGAACTGACTATTGTTAACTACAGTAGCTTCGGTGACACTTGGCAGGTTTTCAATTGCGCTCTTAAGTTCACTGACGGAGATGGAGCTTGGGGTAGCAACTCCCGAGTTGTCGTACCACAGTGTTCCATTTGCGAGGTTCGTAAATCGCTGTCGCAAGCCATTGGTGTCGATGTTTTCAGCGACCGTGACGTCGGACTCATGCGCTACGAGTTTGGACAGCATAAGCGATTCATATTCTGTTCCCACTGCGCCGCTAGAGGCTGCTAACGTTATTTCATAAGTGTTGTCGGTTGTGTTATGTACGATTTCTATGTCATGTGAAAGCAGCGATTCGAAACTGCCAAGGGTTTGTTCCAATTGACTAATGGTTGTATTGGGAGTGAGGATCGTTGATTCCCGTTGGTACCAAAGGATGCCATTGGTCGTGTAGTCAATGGATTGATTAGCGCCGTTGTTGGTAGTCGTTGCCGCGACAGGATCTTCCCACTTGTTAATCTGTGTCGAACTTATCGCTTGGAATCCGGACAGTACATCGGTGGCATAAAGAATGTTCGACGTGGAGAGTTTAACTGTCGGTACTGTTACCGGTGGATTTGTGATCTGCAATGTTAGGGTGAATGGTTGTGTAGCACTGTCGGTTATTGCAAGCTTGGCTGGTGTGAATGATTCGGTTCCTGTTCCAAGTATCAACATGTCAACAGGTGTGCCACCAGCAGAAGTTGAGACCTTAAAGGTAGAATCGGTGCTTTGCACAACATAATAAGATTGACCGTTAGTTAAACCGAGTGGCGCGTTTCCAGAAGTTGCAAAGCGAACGATGTCGCCGTCGATAAACAAATGTGGCGTTGCTGCTGTAAATGTGTCGCTGATTACATCGGAAGTAACGGACTGTACGGTCATGTTACTGTCTAGTGTGGTGCTCGCCAGCAAAGACTGCAGGAGAAGTTGCAGTGAGGCCGTGATTGACACTGAGTCGTCAGTTACGCCGACTGTATGGTCAACCGTGTATG
Organism: Planctomycetaceae bacterium; assembly: GCA_018660825.1. GTDB lineage: Bacteria > Planctomycetota > Planctomycetia > Pirellulales > Pirellulaceae > UBA721. The sequence goes on from JABJJO010000113.1 coordinate 15,279, forward strand.
TTGTGGCGTTCGAATCGATGGTGAATGTCCAGATGTCATCAACGTTTACGGAACCTTCCAGTTTGAGATCCGCTGTCGCGGCGACTCCGGAAATTGAAGTTTCAAATGCTCCAACATCCGTGATCGTGGTCGAAATGGTTGAACCAGTAGCGATGCTCGATACGACGCCACTATTAATGGCTGCAGCTAAGGCGGTCATAATATCCGTATTGCTGTCAGTCGCTAGTACAGTATGAGTGCTTGTTGTAGTTTGTCCGTCACTATTTGTCAGGGTAACAGTCCAAATATCATTGGTTGCTGGACTGTAGTTGTCAGCGGGTAATGTCATGTCGGTGGATTGGGCACCATTGATAAACAGGATGTCCCAACTATCGGTGCTGTCAATTGTGGGGGTAACTTGAATAGTAGTGGACAGGACGCTACTCAAATGGTCTTCGAGTTTTTCAGCGTTAAAGATTGTGTTTCCTAACCAAGTTTCGGGGATCGCCGTAATGTTGACGTTGCCAGAGTCCATGGCAACGGTGTAACTCATGCTCAACGCGGCTGATCCGGGCAAATGGAGCAGTTCGTAGTCATCGTCGTATCCGGTGTATAGAATTTCGACGCCGCCAAAACCAGGGAGTAATTGTATCGCCGCTTGGGCCGCATTTTGGATGTCGGTTGTATCTTGTGACGGCAAGTTGAAGGATTGACTATTGCCGCCGGCATTAAAGGTGCGGTTATCACCTGTATAGCCATCAATGATGATTGTGTCGTATTGGAACTCGTAGGTTGTGTTGATGCTCCCTTGGGAGAAATCAATTTGGTTTGTGTTTGGATCTACGCTTATGCGTTGTTGACTATATGTTGGATTGGCGAGTGTAGTTGCCGGTGTAATTGCGCGAGAGTAAAGCTCACCGTTTAGGACATTGTTCGATGTGGTGTTGATTTCGATCAGCGCGGGCGTCCCAGCAGTTACCGGCATCTGAACAGCCCAAGGACTATCGGAGGTTCCCTCGCCAGACACCGTCACAGTGCCAAGCCCAGGTATTTGCTGTAGAGAAGATTCAATTGTGGCGTTTGTGTTTTTACGTGAAAGAGTCCACGTATCTTCATTAGTTATTTCGATTTCAGCTTGGAATTCAAAGGTTACCGTTGGGTAGGTGTTAGATATTGCGTTCACTGAACCAGCGGATCGGACAGTTTCAGTGTGGATGACTGGTGATTGCTCACTAAATTTTGACACATACAGGACAGAATTGTAAATCGTGGCAGAATACGACTGTACATTTGAGATCGCTGATTCAAGCTCGGTTAGGACGCCAGTGAGAGATTCTTCTGCTTGTGTGGTATATGTAACAATTGCGTCGCCTTTGTCGTAAACAATCCACGCGTCGTCCTCGTCTGTGTAACTACTGCCGGACAGATCGATGGTCGTGGTGTCGACGTCCAGATCACGGGTGGTGCCGCTTGACGCAGGTATGATTTCAACAGTGTAACCACTCTGTTTATCGATTGCGAGAATCGCATCAATTTCAGCTTGGATTGTCGATTTGGCATCTGATTCGAGTACCTCATAACGGCCGATTTCAACCTCGTCTTTTTTGATGACCCACTGATCAAAAGCAACAGGGATACGTTCTACCGTAAACGTGACCGGAGAAGTTGGGGGATCCGTTGTGTCGAATGTTCCCGTATGAAGATCTGGTGTGGTGCTGTCCAAAACTTCCAGCAACAGGCTCATGGATGTGCCGTTGGTGTTTGTCACTAGCAGAAGATCATTTTTAACGCTCGCAAAGATATCCAATCCGGCAGTGGCAACTGCTGTGTTTAGTGAAATTGCAAGTGCTTCACGGATTGAATCAAGGTCGTCATTCGTAGTGACGAGATGTGTTGTTTCAACGTCTGTCGGTACAGATGTGTTTTCCGTTAACGTCAATTTCCAGCGGTCACCCACGACAGCTGCGGATTTATTGGTCCAATTCATATGGGTGTGGGCAATTCCCACAACGGGTTCGTACACGGTGGTTTCTGAGGTAGTGTCGACAGGCGTAATTGTGAGGGCTAAACTGATCGGCCCACCGTCATGGCGAGTGACACTTAGGTTACCCCCAAGGTTGTTTGCAGTGTAATTGTCATCAAGATTAATGGACGTGACTAACTCCTCAATAATTGAGTTAAGTGTCGCGCCGGATGTTATTTTAAATCCACCAATTGAACGGTTACCATTCTGTATGATCCAAACGTCACCCGTTGTAATTGTTGGTGTTGAGGGATCAGATAGATCAAGTTCAATCGTCGGTGAATCTGCTGCGGATAAACTGACAACTTCCGTGGTAATCAACAGTGGTTTGTTGTCAGTACGGACAATAAGAATGTCACCATCAAGTTCGCTAGCAGCATAACCAGATTGTTGGTTAATTGAAGTGATTAATGAGCTGCGAATTTCGTCTGCGGGCATTGCAGATGTTACTACCGTACGAGCGATCTCAATGGAATTGTCTTTGATTTTCCAGATGTCGTTGATCAATGGGGTGATGCTGCTAGCGAGTGAGACTGTCGCGACATAAAAATGTTGCTCATGGGCAATGGGGGTTTCCCCAAGACCAGTAACTGTAATGCCAATTCCGCTCACGATCGTCGCTAAAGGTGTCAGTTGTGCGTCGTCGTTTGTTAGGATTAGCAAGATGTCGTTATCTTTAACGATCGCCGAATAGTTTGCAGGTACATTTAGTTGGCTGACTAGGCTATCACGAACTTCTGTGACCGTTGGCAACAATGGGGAATTGGAAACAGTGTAGGACGCGAGAGTTTCGTTCTGGTGGATGCCTACGCCGTCGTCCCCATACCAGAGAATTGCATGCTGCTCGTTGTTTTCCAAGTTGATAAACTGGACGCTGTTTTCTGGGACCGCGTCAATTGACGTGGATTCGCCAATCAGACTTGGTGACCCATCTGCATTGAATAGATATTCGACCGGATCGCTTTGGTTTAATCGATAAAATTTGTTGTATACGCGAGTGTCGTTGCGAGGAGCTAAAACGCCAACGAACTCTTGGTATTTGTATTGGTAAGCAAAAAGATTGTTGAAGTCGGTGCCTGTCGTTATGACCCATGGGTCATACGGCGTTCCACTGCCCGAAATAGTTGCGCTCACCGTAAAGCCGTTGTCTGTTAGCAACTTGTCGACTTTGTCAGCAATTTCGGTTGTTGTCATGCCGGCATTGATCTCGACTCGGACGCCGGCATCGCTGTAATTGGTTGTGTTTTCGTCGACATAGTCGTAGTACAAGTTAACTTTGTCAAGTCCCTCAGCTAACCAGATGGATTGAGAAAAACTGAATGCGGGGGATGCGGTTGTTTGAATTCTAGTGGCGGGAGTTATCTGATTTGCCAGTCTTGGGGTACCACCTTCTAGTGTGATGCCGTCACTGTTTTCAATCCATTGGCTATCCTCAAATATGTAGTTTCCACCTTCATTTATATCGTAGCGATAGAAATATTGGTCGACGACTTTGGCAGGATCCTTGTACCTTGTACCGAGTGCGTCGGCGTCAGATAGATTCGTTGAGAACGTCACGTCCCATGATCTTGACGCGTCGGAGGTATCGCCGGGTGATAGGCTAACGGTGAAGTCGTTAAATGCCGATTGGTTGGTTGCTAACAAAGACAGCGCTGAATGAACCTCATTGGCTGTCATGCCTTTAGAAATGGTTACTGCATTATTAGCCAGATAGCCATTGTTGAGTTGGGACTCGTCGTATCCATAGTACAGTTGAACGGCATCCGGTGCGTTGGCGGGAATCTGGACTCGCTGCGACATTCCGCGTGTAGTAAGTTCCACAGAGCGTTGCGTTTTGTAGAAATCGCTAAAATCGCTTGGGTACACACGATAGTTATTTTTACTGTCTCGCACGATGGAGAATTCAGATACTTGATCCGATCCTAATGTCAGGTCGATGTCGAGTATTTCAGTGGTTAAAAGGTCATCAATCGTAAATGTATCGGCGCTCTCCTTTGCATTTGCCCGAATGTGTTCAATGCCTTCGAGACCTAAATTAAACAATGAGTTAATGGTCATTAGGGCATCGGGAGAATTGGACGGGTCTTCACGCAAGTGTACCGTGTCATCACCAGCGGAAAGCGTAATGACCATTGTATCTTCATCGCCACCGCCGCTCGTGTTAAGTGTGGCTCCGCCACCGGATGTTGCTGCATTGTAAGACCAAACGATATAGTCATCGCCAGCGTTCGCTTGGATTTGAGCCATGCTTTTACCAGCGTCAATGAGGTCATTGCCGGCGCCTCCGATAATGATGTCCGCATCGCCAGCAGATTCACCTTGGTCTCCAGCTTTGTTATCGCCTCCCCCAAATATTTCATCCCATCCGGTCCCTCCATCAACATAGTCAGTGTCGGGGCCCGCTTGTATGAAGTCACCTTGGGTGAAGCGATAAACGTGATTGTCACCTGTGATGTTAAATGGTTCGCTGCCGGTTGAATCTTTTGGGAATCCTGTGTCAAAATAACCACCTGGGAAAGGTGTGCCATCGACTTGATAAAACGGTGAAAGTTCGGCATCAATCGTTGTGGATTGTGACACACCGTCAATAACCGCGACTGTTTCGTCTCCCCCAAGTAAGACGTCAATTCCGGCATAACCTGCCATGGCATCGAACCCTGAACCCCCTACGATTTTATCGGGTCCATCGTGGCCAAATATCATGTCATCACCGCTACCGCCATCAAGCAGCAAGCGGTTGTATGTGTCATTGAATCCTTGGACGTCGATTTGATCGTGCCCGCTGTCTCCGTAAACCTGATAAACATAATCAGCGTTACTTGTAGGACTCGTGCTAGCAAAATGCATGCTATCTGTGAAGGCAGGATCTTCGCCTAACAACTCAGAATCTATGTCAATATTGTCGTCGCCCATGCCGCCGTGAATTGTCAAGGACGAGAGCGGTGGACTGTTGACATCGGCCAGGATGGTAATGATGTCATCGCCGTCGCCGCTGTTGACTTCAACGTTGTCAACTCGACCATTAATGTATTTAATATTATACAAATCCCCCATTGGTGTCCCGTTAATTTGGATCCCATCAATGTCTTGTGCGAGGAAGACTTCAACTCGCTCGCCAGTGGACACAACAATGGCGTCTTCGCCAGGATGACTTGTTTGCCAGGCAACGAGAGTATTACGTAGGGCAACCAATTCGCCAGACGTGTATTTGTTAGTTTCGAGGAACTTATCTTTGATGAGGTTTTCAAGATTAAGTTCAGGGTTGATTTCGCGGGACTCGACATTATACGTATAGCTACCCGAAGAGTTGTTGCCGCCATATTCGAGGACTAATGTATTCGTAGTTCCGTCAGATCCTTCGCTGGAACTCGTTACAATGTTGGCCACATCTTGGGGAGCTGTTTGTACACACTCCCATGAAAATTCAGCTATTACCAGGTCAACGAAACGTGATCTCGCCTCGAAGACTGTGATCTTGCCGAGGAAGCCAAGATCTAGCCCCACCCATATAAAAGCTTCTAGGAATACCGAAAGCTCTCCCTTTACATCGAACAGACATTGTGGGCCTTGGATAATTCGCGTCACCAATTCCGAACCATAGAATTTGCCATCGCCAACTGGTGATCCGTCCTCAAATTCAGTGGCAAAGTCGTTCAGATCGAAATCAATCTCCATTTCTAATCCACCCATGACGCCTACTTCAATCAAACCGCCAATGCCCAGTGAGACGCCGGCTGCGAATTTGCCACGCAGCATCATTTCGGGTTGATCGTCAACTGTGTTTTCCTTGCCATGATCGTCTAGGTAGAATCCGTTGATCAACATCCATGCATCGGCGGGGTTAAAATCTGTGGCCATCCACTGACTGATTCCACGAGTGTCGTAGCCAAAATCAAAGTTGGTATACGCACCGATCAAGCCATAGATTTTAGCGTTGAGGGGACCGAATACAGGGAATGTCTTCTCATATTCAAACTCTAATTCGAGGTCAGGCAGGTCGTACCAGAACAACGTTGCTTCACCACGTCCGAGCATGAAGTCGATTAAGGTCATTGGTTCTTCGAGCACTGGGATCTTGAATCGCGTCTTTTTACCACGGCCCTTTGATTTTCCGGTGCTATCCAGGCCGGATTGGTCTGGTCCTTTGAGCGCATCTCTATGGGCCTTAGACAAACCGCTCGTGTCCATGCTAGCACTCGCTGTATCCGCTTTGTCGAGCTCAGCGTCCGGGTTTTCTAATGTTTTTTCAGTGAGATTGAACGTTCCAAAATTGATATCACCCGCACTGGATAGATCCGATACTTTTTCGAGGAAATCGATCGTTGCCTTAAGAACCTTCAAAACCTTCTTGGCTATGTCTACTGTTTTCGCAGGAAGTCGCAAATAGGCGATGTCTATAAATTGGAAAGTTGCGATTCCAAGGTCGATTTCAGTGGTCAGTAGGTCAACGACTGGTTTTAGCGGCTTCACAATTTCATGGATTGTGCTAAATGTCTCACCGAGGAACGAATCGAATAGCGACCCGACATTTAATGTGACATTTTCAAGAGTTAGGCTAGGTGCACCCATATCAAATCGGGCACCACCATCGGTCGAAAGTGTCGCTTCGCCCAAGATTTGATGGTACTTAATTGTGGTAGATATTGAGGGGAGAACTGCTCCTGCTGTGGTTGCGACTTGGGCAAGCAATGACGCATAAGCCTCAGCTTTAGCGCCCAAGGTCACGTCTAATCGCTCACCTAGTTGCCATGTTCCGTCTCCTCCAGCATCCTCAAGGTTTAAGTACAGTGTACCTGATATGCCACTGCCACCCGGGTGAACATCTAAGAACGACATCTTGAGGAAGCCGAGTGTACCGGATGCTGTTGATCCCTCCGATAGGCCCGCTTCGGCATACAATGCAGCCTCGTTACCCTGCGCATCCATGCCGGATGTGTCCAGGAAAACGCCAAAGCTTGAGTTGCCGGTGGATCCAATTCCTAGCCCGATGCTCATCATGTAATGCACTTTGGCTTCGAGATCGGCATCAATGTCAACGTTCAGCCCAGGGATGCCAGCGCTGAGGTCCAGTGGAATGGAGGCTGGCGTGATGGAGCCATCATTTTCCCGAGTACCAACGAGCGTCCCGCGGAAACGGATGTTGTAGATCAATTGGCTCTTGATAAAGTCAAAGGATAGTTCAATGTCGTCAGCGGATGTTGGCAGCTTGGTTTTTAGTATTGCATCTGGATATGTATCGGGGTTGGGACTGCTTATCGGGTCTCCCGAATCGTCGACGAGGAGCGCGCCCGTTGCATTGGATAAATATTGCTTCCGCCCTTGGTCGTCAAGATCAGCTACGACGAATTGGAAGAACGGGCTCGTAACACTTCCAAGGCCGTTGTATAGAACTTTGCGAATCTCACCTAGCAATGCATCAATGACACCATCACCGTTAGCAGCTGCTGTTTGTAGCCACTTGCCAACCCCGTTTTGATATGTCTGTCCAGATTTTTCACCAAGTACGTTGGTCCGGACATTGCGAATGCTGTCAGCAAAATCATCGAAACCGGCGGAGCCAATCAAAGGCAGTCGAATGTTGTCGATGCTGTTAGCGAGATTGTCTAATGCTCCGAAGAAGCCTTCGAGGCCATTTAGCATATTGACGGGATCATTGAGAACTGCAAACAGTAACGCACCGGCATCGAAGTCCATGCCGTCTAGCGAGAAACGAGCTAGCACAGATCCCTGATACATCAATTTGGCAAGTACCACTTCGCTGCTTGCGGAAACGGTGATGGGCGAATTCATGCCGGTGTCAATTTCAAATCCGCCGCCAATGCCGGCACTAAAATCGATAACGGAAGTTGCTCCACTGGATTTCTGGTTGACATCGATATCTATGTCGCCGAAACGGATCGAGTCAAATCCCGGTAGACCGACAAAGGTTGCCGTGCCGGAAGCATTAAATCCGTAGTATTTGTTGGATCCATCCTTGGCAATTACAAGTCCAAAGTTACTGTCACCGATGTTCATGCCAATTGCGTTAGAATTACTAGCGGGTCCATTAACTCCGCCAAAAATTGAAATGTTGGATCCGCCAAAAGTCATCACATCGGCTGTAATGCTGGTGCCATCGTCCAACGTGAAGGCCCGCGGAGTACTTTGTTTTTCAAATACTAGATCACCTGAGATTACAACAAAACCTGCGAGGTCAAGGACCAGATCGTATCCATTGATACGCAACAAATCACCTTTATCGCCATCCAGATCGAGGCTGACATTTGTCGCCGCATCACCATCGTAATTGTCGATGATGACGTTCGCAGCACTATCGTCAGTTACATTGCTCGAGGTGTTGACGAAGTCAAGAACCTTACCTGCGGGATCTGTTGATTTATTTGAGATCAGTGCGGCGGAACCAGATACTTTAATTAAAGGCAGTCCCTTGAGGTCCGCCGAACCTGATGCTTTAAAGGCAGTGTATTTACTATTAGCGTGTTGGACAGAAATCATGCCGATTTTGAGGTCGGACAGCTCTAATCCAGTGCCGTCGTACCCGACGAGTAATGGGTTTACAATTGCACCGTAAAATTTAAGGTAGTCGACACCGGTAATGGACTGGCTGCTTGTTACGCCGTTGCTAAGTACAAAGTCATCTTGACCCTTCTCAATTCCGATAGTGACGGCTAGGTTTTCGATGAAGGTACCTACAGTCAAATTCGCTGTGCCGAAGATGCGGAAATCAATGTCACTCGAAATGTCCAGGTCAGCTAAGAGATCGTCCGGGTCATTGGTAACAGTAGCAGTCGTCCAATCGATCTTATGGGACGAAACGCTCTTGTTGTAAGCGACCAAGCCGCCGTCCAATGAAATGCTAATTTTGTCAGGTAGACCGGCGATTGCAGCAGTTATGCCCGTTGCCTCTAAGCCGGAGTAGTTGTTGCCGGTTACTGGGTTAGTTACTGATATGAATTTAAATCCGGTGCTCGCGGATAGGCCGACCGCGTCTGTTGTTATGATGCCGTCACGTTGTGAATTCAGTGCGGCACCCACACCGGCGAACAAATTTGCGTTTCCGATATCAAGAGAAGTTATTTTGGCACCAGATATAAGTCCACCGGATATATTTGCATTTCCCGTGGTGATATCCATTTCTGACATCGTAAAGCTTACGTTCGTTACGGTGGCTAAGACAAAGCCAGGTCCAATGTTCAAGGAGCCATACCCGCTTAATACCTGCAGAGTTACATCTTGGGAGACATCTAGGATCGCTAGTAAATTGTCAGAATTATTTGATAGATTGGTCGCTGTCGTCCAGTCTAATTTCTGATTCGTTGGGGCTTTGTTGAATCGAAGTTGTCCTCCAAGTTCTAGATCTACCGCATCAATCCCGAGTAATGCTGCGGAATCAATAGTGGTTTCTATGCCGGTGTAGGTGTTGGCGCCATCCTTTACCGAATTAACGATCAAATTGCCGTTAACCAAAAACCCTAATGCATCGCTGGTAAGGATTTCAGTTTTTTGGGTATTAACAGTGGCTCCATCTCCGATAAAGAACTGAGCGCCAGTTATTGCAAGTGACAGTGTGTTAGCATTGGAGATCGTTCCACTAGAGATGTTTGAATTGCCGGTCGTGACATCCATGTCTGCCAATATCAGCTCAATTCCAGCAGCTGGTGTATCCGGAATCAGTGCAATTACATTGCCCGGTCCTATGTTGACCAAACCGTAACCGTTTATGACTTGCATGCGGATGGATTTAGAGACGTCGAGCGTAGCCAACAGGTCGTCGGGATTGTTGGTGGGATTAGTCGCCGTTGTCCAGTTGATCTTGTCGGAGCCGTTTGCTGTGTTAAACCTAAGGTCACCACCGATTTCAAGAGCAATCTCTGAAATGCCGACAAGTTCGGCGCCGGCGATGGACGTTTCGACACCGGTATAGCTGTTTGCGCCATCTTTAATCGAGTTAACAGTCAGGGACCCTGTTACGGAGAATCCGACGGCATTTGTAGTAATTATTCCGGTGCGTGGTGTGTCCAAGCTCGCGCCATCGCCCGCAAAGAAATTTGCATTACCGATGAACAAGGATATGGCCTTCGCATCGGTTATCGTTCCACCCGTTCCAAGATTAGAGTTACCGGTGTTTACGTCCATTGTCGACATGGTAAATGTGCTATCACTGATCGTCGCAATAACATTGCCTGGTCCGATGTCAATTGAACCAGTTCCATCAATGACCTGCAGTGAGATATTCTGAGAAATCGCCTGGTCGCTTAACAGTTCACTAGGGTCATTCGCGATAGATGTCGCGGTGGACCAGTCGATCTTTTCATTATCACTGCGGTTTGTGCTATTGGTTTTTAGTGTTCCACCAATTTTAAGATCGATCGCGTCAATGCCCAATAATGATGCGGACGAGATTGTAGCTGTAACGCCAGTGTACGAATTGTTGGAGGCGTCACTGGCATGTACGATAGATAAGCCGCCGGTTAGTAGGAAGCCGGTAGCTTCGTCGGTAATAATTGTTGTGTTTGTTGCATTGAGTGTCGCACCTTCGCCGGCAAAGAATTCAGCGCCAGTGATACTTAAGGAAAGTGTTTTCGCGCCGTTGATAGTGTTCAGATTGTCGTTGCCAGTGACAACATCCATTGTGGCCAGCGTCAATTCTAGGTCGGTCGCTGGTGTGTCCGGGATCAGTGCGATTACATTTCCGGGACCAATGTTCAACAGTCCATGCCCGTTCGTGATCTGTAACTCGATTTGACTTGAGATGCTTGTATCGATCAGTAATGATTCCGGATCGTTAGTAATGTTGGTTGCGGATGTCCAGTCGATACGCTCGTTATCTGCACGGTTCGTGTTATTGAATTTAATCGTACCGCCGAGTTCAAGGTCGATGCCGTCGA
>JABJJO010000003.1 GCA_018660825.1 Planctomycetaceae bacterium
CTCAGGATATATTGGATTGCTGTAGTCGAAATCAGGATCTCTCGCGAATTTCCACTCGGGAGTTTCCTCTGCCAATTGGAAGGCATTCCCGACGGGAATGATTTTCTTAATTCCAACCTCTTTGGCGATGGTGTTGTAGTTGCGGGTGAGCTCCTGATACATAAATCCGGGAGGATTTTTGTCCATATCCATCCTGTTATGATCCGGTCTCCAGGCCCAAGTCTGGTGAAAAACAACCTCTGCTTCTGGGGTAACCTTCTTGATGTAATCGTAGAGGTTCTGCGCGTATGGCCTGTAAGTGTCGATCTTGAAGCTATTTGGGCTGGATTGCTGGATGGTCACATAATCCCACTTCTCGGCCGTCAGCATCTCTTTCAGAGTCATCTTCTGGTTATTATACTCGTAAAGCTTCGCTTTCGGGTCCTCAGGATTCGCCTCTCCAAGCAATGCGGCATCATAGTGTCTCTGGATTGTGTACCCGCCCGGAGCAGCAACACCGAGAATAAGTTCATATCCGGAATCCTTCACGATTCCTGGCAGCATGTTGGTGGCGTTCTTAAGAAAACTGTTGCCAATCCCGAGGATTTTCAGCGACTTTGTTTCTATCGAGGGTGATGCCTGGGCATGAACGCTCTGCGTCAAGGCCAACGAGTACACTGCCACGGCCAGAGCTGCTGTATATCGAGTGATTGAGTCGACGTATTGTTTAATCTCAATTTTCATATTTGAACTTTCCTATTCTGCTTGTAGAGCATTTACTGCAAGCGGCGTATTTCGCCCTACATCGCCATTCTAATCGACACAGGATTTCATGGCTTCTTTTGTAAGCGGGTAACGTCAATCTTAAGCCTCACCTTATCCGACATCGGCTTTCCGGCGCGAACGTCTTCTTCGCTAAACATGGCAATCTGTACGGAGCCCACTCCCCGCTCTCCGGCGCGGTTGAGTGTGTAACGCTGGTGGTCGTAGATGATGAAAAGCGTGCCGTCTTCCGCCTGAATGCCGTCGGGGTATGACGACTCTCGTTCATCGAGTAGTAGCCCGCCTTTCCACGTCGCTCCGTCGTCGTCCGACACGAACGCCGTCATGTGCGAGCGTTTCCCGTCTGGTGAGTTGTTTCGCACCAACAGTAACGCTCCGGAGTTCAGCCGACGAATGAAGAATCGTTTGTTGCGGAACATTCGGCCCTGCAGGTAGAGCGATCCGTCACTCCACGTTCGGCCGCCATCGGTGGAGACGCTCTGTGCGATTCCGCCTGTATTTCGCAGCAGCATCCACAGGCTGCCGTCACCACGCTCGACGATCATGTGCTCATCAACTCGTGTGCCGGGAATGCGTACTTGACCGATGCGTTCGAACGACTTGCCCTGATCCGTCGATCGGTACACGTTGGAACCACGTTCGTCGCCGAGGTCGTGAATCAGCATCTCGATCGTGTGCGGCTCGAGTTCCTCGGCATCGAATTTGACATTCGGCACGCTGGTGTTGTCTCGCCATAAGCCAACAGACAGCAGCCAGTCGCCGTTTTTCAGGACCGTTGGTTTGTTCAACATAACTCCGTTGGCAATCCGTCGCGGTTGCGACCACTTCGGAGTCTCCGAGTTGGCGTCCGTGGTGACCATCGCCCAGACACCCATGCGCCCATCCTGCACACCGGCGCTTTGAGCCCAGAAGAACCACAGTCGTCGCTGCGGATCAATCCACAGACAGGGATCGTAAGTGTGAACGAACCGACGAGGCTGAATAACCAGCTTCTCCGACCACGACTGACCATCATCACCGCTGGTCGCGAGTACGCAGTAGCTGGAAGAACTCTCAACCCCGCGCTGGCTCCTGCCCGCATACCACGCCGCCCACAGACGTCCCTGCGCCGAGCGTTCGATCGCGGGAACGCCTTGCGCTCCGCGCGAACTCTTCACGTGATCTGGACCAAAGTCCGTAAGCACCCGCGGCGGCTGCAAGCTAAGGTCGGGCAACGCAGTTGAATAGTCGTCACCCTTGCTGGATTTGCTCGCGACGGCGATGACACAGAAGGTCAGTATGTAAAGCGGCGTCTTCATTGTGTTCGTTCAAATTAGTCGGCGTGTTGTAAGCCTTTAGCTTACCCCATTTCAACCCCGATTGGTCACGCCGAACATATTCAGGACGAACATTACCTGCAGATCACATGAAGGCTGTTTGTGGGCTTGAGCCGGATGGACAAGTAGTGGCGCAGGTAGTGGCAGATCCGTCACTCATAGCTCCTCATGGTCCGTCAGCAAAAACACCGACCCTACAAAAAAAGGCATTCCACGTCATAGACCGTCATGGTCCATCAGTAGCTTTTTGTGCATAGGCCTCAAATGGGCGATGAGGGACTCTACGGTACACGCATTTAAAGCTGTAAATAGAGGGTTATTGGACAGTTCGGAAACCGAAGCGGTGTCACCCGCGGTGTCAAATCCGACGCTGAGTGAAACGGTGGCCTTACTGATTGATCGATGGGATAATATGTGTCCCGAAGAACGAGCAGTACTGGCCGCCCTGCTCAGGGCGAATACGACTAACGTCAATCAATAATCATAAGCTGTTAAACGCGCCTCCCCGAAACTACTGTTTTTTTTGGCGTGTCTGGGGATCGTAAAAAAATTCAGTGGGCATTGCCAACTGTTGATTCGAAGTCGTGCATGATAATTCATCTAATCAGTGCGCTTTTAACAGTTGCAGTTTCGTGTCCGAAGTTTATTGCCACTAAGGGGTTCGTGTGTTGCAGAGGTAGAGGATGACTACCACCAGGAGTACAATCGCGTCCTCTTTGAATGCGACGAATGGCGTTGATTTAACCGAACCGCGCGGCCCGCGGCTCCGTGTGCATCGGATTGTTATGCAGTAGCGTCAGTTGTCATCGGTCGGGACGCGTCGCGAGGAACTCTTGTACGGCCGCGGCGAGGTTCGCGCCGACCGCTCGGTAGCCCGTGGTCGTGCTGTTCTTGTAGTTCCAGATCGTCTCGAGGCATAGACTGACGGTGTGTGGATTCCCGTTCATGCTGACCCAGTTGGCACTGATCTGTCGCCACAGCGGGTGATAACTGGTTCCGGTCACCTTGGGTTTGTTGCTCATCGGGATCAGCGGCTTGATCTTACTAATCCGCGCATACGCCAAGTCGATAAACCGGTCGCGGAGGCTGATCATCGGCTCTTTCAGCATCTCTTTAGGCAGGATGTAGAAGAAGCTTGGGTCGCCTGGAGCGGGATTGTGCAAGTCCAGGAAAACATCCATGCGGCCTTCATCGATCAGACCGCCGACCATCCGCTGTGCTGCAATGGTCTCATACCAGTGAGGCTTGCGTGACCAGTCGCGATTGTGATCATACGGAAACGCGTTCTTGCCGCCGTTGCCCGTCGCAGTGTTGTCCACGTCCATCACCGGGATGATAAAAATCTCTGCGTGCTGTCGTAGCCAGGCCGCTTCCTCATCGTCGCTGAGGAGCCATTCGCCGAAGCCCTGCGCCACCCAGCTTGAACCACATTCCCAGGCATGTTGCCGAGCCTGAACCCAGACGCCAAAGCGATGCTTTTTGGTCCGCTCGCCTTCCCGAACATGCAGCATCGGCACTGGGCGATCTTCGCGCGAACGGCACAACTCCGCGGCTTTAGCATGAGCAGATGTCTTGCTCATGTCGCGCACGAACTTCGCGGCAGTGCTCGGCGTGTAGGGCGGGCCCCAGGCGACAAACATCGACGCGGCAGCCGGCTTGAGAGTGTAGATCATCCAATTGCCCTGACGCTGGCCCTTCCCCGTGTGCAGCCAAGCCTCGCCGTCAGTCGAGAAGGTTGCTTGAGCAGGCATCGCCCAAGAAGCGGACAGCGGCTTTCGATTCTCGAGCGTTGCCGTTGAGGCTCGCAAACGCAACGTAATCGTCTCATCTGGAGTGATTCCGTCAACACGAAAGTACCACCAGCATGGCCAACCGCGCACAGGGTCACCGCCCGGCATGAAGCTGACACTCCGTTTGGCCTCGTCGATCTCAAGAACGCGGACCGACGCTCCTTCAAAATCGGACTCGACCGTCAGCGGATCGGCAGCACCGCACAGACTCGGTTCATGTGCGAGCCAACTTGCGACCAGGGACGCGACAATTATCAGGCGTTGCATGCGAAATCTCTCTGAGGAATATGCACATCGAAGCGGCCTGACTCATTGAATGCCACAGTACCGCTCGTCACGATCACGTCACAGTTTTGCATATCAATATCTCCCATAAACAAATATAGTTGATGGAAAGGTTGCTTACTGCCCGAAAGCAGTGTGACCACCTTCGACCAGCTTACCAAATCACAACACGAAGTGCTTGGTTAGGTCCCACCACCGGGCCGCCGGGCAAGGAAGTCTCATCTCGGCCACCTTCAACCAGCTTACCAAATCACAACACGAAGTGCTTGGTTAGGGCGGCGTGTCGTATCTAGCTAGGTGCATATGACACGGACCGCTGATTTCCAATCGGGGATGAAATCGGATAAGCTAACGGCTTGCAAAACCGCAACCAATTTAGACGAACACATGTTAGCAGATCATCAACAGTGAAATCTGACACCAAGGAACAGCTTCCATGAAGACAAAACTCGGACTACTGTTATTAATGTTGTTGATCGCCGGGTGTGATGACTCCACCGAGACTGAGCAACCAACTGAACACCCCGCCGAGCAACCATCCGAACAAGCGGCTGAATCCATCACCAACACGATGAAGCTTAAGCTAATTCCGGCTGGTACCTTCCTGATGGGATCCCCTGAAAGCGAGGAGGGCCACGAGGACGATGAAACCCAACACAAGGTCACAATCAGCAAACCGTTCTACATGCAAACCACGGAGGTTACTCAAGGACAATGGAAGGCGGTGATGGGCACTGAGCCATGGAAGGGCGAAGACGATGTCAAAGAAGGCCCCGACTACGCAGCGTCGTACGTAAGCTGGGATGATGCCATCGATTATTGTAAAAAGCTGAGCGAGAAGGAAGGCAAGACGTATCGCTTGCCCACCGAAGCGGAATGGGAGTATGCCTGCCGGGCAGGAACAGAGACAGCATGGAGTTTTGGCAATGATGAAAAGGAACTTGGTGATTACGCTTGGAATCTAAAAAACGCATATGATATTGGTAAAGGATACGCTCACCAAGTTGGACAAAAAAGGCCCAACGCGTTTGGTTTATACGACATGCACGGCAATGTTTATGAATGGTGCCACGATTATTACGAAG
>JABJJO010000002.1 GCA_018660825.1 Planctomycetaceae bacterium
ACCGGATACTGTCAGGTTTTGATTTTCAACTTCAGATTTTGAAATTTCTGAGAATTCGTGCAATTCGAGGTTGGATTTATTCGATACTGTAGCAGCGAGTACGCGCAACAAAATAATGAGCCGAATTAATTTCGGCAATGCGGGCCCATCCTCAGGCGACAGGACTCAAATCCCGACCTCATTGTTTGTGGTACTACTGCTACCGTTTTCGGACTAGAATACTACAGCACACCAACAATATTCAAGCAAAGGCCATTGCTGAGAACGAAACAATTTTTATGGCAATCGACACTCCCGCGCATATCATCATCATCGGTGCTGGCCCCATCGGACTCGAAACGGCGCTGTATGCGCGCTACTTGGGGTACCAAGTCACCCTTATCGAAAAAGCTGAAGTCTGCCAACATGTTCGATACTGGCAACACATCAGGATGTTCTCACAATTCGGAGACAATAGTTCGACATTAGGGCGAGCGGCCATCGCTGGGCAATCGCCCGAACACCCGTTGGACGCTTTGGACCAATTACAAACCGGAGCCCAGTGGTTCCAGAACTATCTCGAACCGCTAAGTCAAACCGACCTAATCGTTGACCATATCCGCACCAACACAAAAGTTCTCTCCGTTTCCCGCTCGTGGCTCATTAAAACAGATCTGGCTGACCCACCAATTCGGGCTGCCGATACGTTTCGCGTGTTAATCCAAGACGGCAAGCAAGAAAAGGTTATTACCGCGGACATCGTCATCGACACATCTGGCGTCCTCGGACAACCCAATCCAATTGGTGCTGGTGGAGGAACCGCTATTGGTGAGAACAACTGTCACAAACAATTTCACCCTCTGAGCCCGACTGCTGAGCAAGCCGCTACTCTGATCGACCAACGCATCCTGGTCGTCGGATCGGGACATACCGCCGCCCACACCCTAGTCAACTTAACTCAAGCTCGCTCCACAGCAATTACCGCCGGTGCAACAACGGCAGACATTACATGGATTACGCGCAACTCGAACGAATTGGGAATTTCCGCCATCGCTGATGACCCGTTGAGCTCGCGCCGTGACCTAGTGCAACAAGCCAACCAAACAGCATCCGACAAGCAAGTCGCTCGTATCGCGGGAACCAGCATCCACCGTATTACGCAGCAAGACGACGGAACATTTGAGGTCGAGTTACACCAACATGAGAACGGTGAAAACGAGGGTGTGAAAACAATGCTCGTCGTCGATCAAGTTTTTGCTCACACCGGATTCCAACCGGACAACTCCATATTTCGAGAGCTACATGTTCACCTCTGTTATGCAACCGACGGGCCAATCAAACTTGCCGCTAAACTACTAGACCACGGCTCGGAAGATTGCCGCGATCAATCACCCGTGGCGGCAACAGATCTTATTAACCCAGAACCTAATTTTTACGTCCTCGGAGTTAAAAGCTATGGCCGCAATTCAAACTTCTTATTCAGCGTGGGATTACAACAAATAAAACAGCTATTTCAAATCATTGCGAACCGCCAAGACCTCGACCTCTATGCCACATTCAAATAATTCCGTTATGGGCACAACATTACCTACCATCAGCCTGTCTCATCTCGATGAACTTTGGTTTCAGGTCAGCGGAACACTTTGCAATCTCACATGCAACCACTGTTTCATCTCCTGTAGTCCCACCAACAACAATTTCGGCTTTCTATCGCTGGCAGCAGTCCACGCATCGCTTCAACAAAGTGTAACACTAGGCGTTAAAGGCTATTACTTTACTGGTGGAGAACCATTTCTCAACCCCGAAATGACGGCAATCCTCATCGCAACACTAAAGTACGGTCCGGCGACCGTACTGACCAATGCAACCGTGCTCAAACAGGACTGGATCGATGCCTTGGTCGCAGCATCTCGAGCAAGTCGCTATAGCCTTGAATTCCGAGTCTCGATTGACGGGTTTGACGCCGCTACCAATGACCCGATTCGGGGTGCCGGAACATTTGCCCGCGCGCGCGCGGGCGTACAGCAACTCGTCAAAGCCGGCTTCCTACCAATCATCACGGCGACTCGAACCTGGCCACAAGGCAACGACCGTACTGTATTAGCCAACTTCATCAAGACACTCAAAGAAGCTGGCTACGACCGCCCCCGTATTAAACTACTACCCGCCTTGCAAATCGGTGCAGAAATACAGCGCAGCCGTGGATATACCGACGCACAACGGGTAACTTCAGAAATGCTAGACGGATTCGATAACTCGCAGTTCGTTTGTGAGCATGCTCGGATCGTCACAGATCGTGGAGTCCACGTCTGTCCAATTCTGATCGAAGAACCCGATTCACTACTTGGCACCGACTTGCAACAGGCAACTCAGGCTGACTACGCTATCACGCACGGTGCCTGTCTTACTTGCTATCAATACGGAGCAATCTGTTCTAATTCCTCACTTGGTCTTACAAGTGGAGATTCTTAATGACGACTCAAATTGCGCTATTCGGCGGCGTGTACAGCAACTACTTGGCACTCGAAGCGGCTATTACGGACGCCCGTGCCCGCGGGATATCTGACCTTTACTGCCTTGGCGACCTCGGAGCGTTCGGCCCGTTTCCAGATCGCGTTTTCCCTATTCTACAGCGACATAACGTTCAATGTATTCAAGGCAACTACGACGACTCCATTGGTAACGATTTAGATAACTGCCAATGCGGTTATACCGCTGAACGCGATAACTACTATGCAAACATAAGCTACCTATATACGCAACAACATACGAGCGCTGATAACAAGGCCTTCCTACGCCAACTTCCACGCACCCGTATCATCCAAGTCGAACAAACTCAAATCCTGCTATGCCATGGCAGTCCCCGAAAACTAAACGAATTCCTCTGGGAATCGACGTCACCCGATCATTTCCTAGAGCCGTTTTTTTCACAACATGCCGTCGACGTGATCGCTGTGACGCATACCGGGATAAAGTGGCAAAGACAACTCCCAAGTGGACTTTTCGTAAACGTCGGCGTACTTGGTCGGCCCGAAAACGATGGCACGACCAACGTCTGGTACACCATACTCGAAATGTCCGGTAGCAAAACCTCTGTCGAATTCGTTCCCGTCGAGTATGATTATCAACAACTTGCCCAAGACATGCAAAACGAACAATTACCAAGCGAGTTTATTGATACTATCAATACTGGCTGGTGGACTACTTGCCTGGAAGTCCTACCACAAAAAGAACGGATCAGTGGCAAGCATTAGGCTGTCCTCGTAACCACTAAACTGATTATGCGCCCCCAACAAATCCTTACCGCTTTAACGATAACAGCCATCGCTGGCTTTGCTCTGTTCGTAGTAACCATCACCTACGTTGATCAACCGCTGTGGGTCGATGAACTGCACACATCGTGGACAATCAGTGGCGGATTTGCAGACGTTATTCCCCGTGGGAACGCTGGTAACCAAGCGCCGCTGTATTACTTCATCCTCAAGGTGATCACCGAGATTGCTGGACCCTCCGAATCAGTGCTACGATCATTTTCCGTAGTATCAACCATCGCCTGTATCGTACTCATGACTGGCTGGGGAGTTATGAAAAAAGTGCATCCTGTGTTACTCGGCTGTGTCATGGTGATGTTCGCCACCGACCGTTTGGTAGCTCTTTTTGCGCTCGAAGCACGACCTTACGCATTTCTGATGTTTTTGACGATCCTATTGTTCACCCTGCAAACCACTCGCATTCAACACTTCCCGTCTTTGGTTTGCAAGGAAGTCATGTGGACGCTTTGTGCAACGGCCATGTTCTATACCCATTATACTGCACTGCCTATCATTGCCGTGTTATTCCTGTCACGCGTAGTCTTTCGTGACGGCAACCAAGTAACTATCAAACTTCTAATGTTGCAATTCGTCACAGTAGTTGCCTTTGCCATTGGACGGTTGGACCATTTCACTTCGGTTTTTGCGATGCGCGACAACTGGGCAACGTTTATTAAGCCGGAGCGGGCCACGCCTGGAGGACTAGCCACCAGTTTTCCCACAATCGCCTTAGTCATGATTCCCTGCGGCTTGCTATTACTCGACCGCCTCCTGCAAAAACATCCAGCAAATACCAAATTAGAAAATTACAGCGAACGTTCGCCGATCGATTCCAGTACTAAAACACTCCTTATGTGGGGGCTACTGCCGCTGCTAGCCGCTTGGCTTTGTACTCGATTCGCTTGGGTCCACTGGTTCTTTCCACGGTACTTAATGACAATCGCACCCGCGTACTATTTATTATTCTGTACTGCCATTAGTCGTCTGCAGCGGCCCGCAATAAAAACAACGGGGTTTCTGATCGCAATCTGTGCGTGGGGCGGTCTCGGGCACAGTGTGGCTGAGCGATACTTAGCCGAAACAGTGACGGTAAAACGAGAGTCATGGAAGCAAATCGTGCAATACTTAAACGCGCAAACCGGCAGCGGTAATGTGTTGCTAATGTCGGGGCTAATTGAAGATCCGCAATTAGCAGCGCCGCAGGTCGTGCACTCTGGCAGAGTATCACTGCAACAATATTGTCAGTTTCCAGTACGTGGTTTATATATTCTAGAGCAACGTTGGAACGTCACAGCACTGAGTTCCGCTGATACTTCGGCAACAACACTGCAACCACACCTGGTGCCACCTCGCACATGGGTTATCGTCCGCGGTTCTCACCGAATTCACCAATGGGAACAATTAACTCAACAAACTTTTGGCAAACAACAATATTCTCGAATTGACTTCCCGGGCAACGTCGCCCTGTTTTCGTGGATGAAACAAAACCACAACAATCGATCGCAAACCATCCGTTAGACAAATAGGTTACAACAAGATATTGCCTAGTTACGACTAACCACAATTCAATTCCTCGGGTAAACTCACAAATTGGATATTTCTTATCGAAACACCCCCTTTGGCAAACACATCTAACCATGCCTTCCGACCGTACTGAAGAACTAAAAACAATCATGCAACAACGAGTGATGGTACTCGATGGCGCCATGGGTACGACCGTCTTTTCCTTAGGTTTTGACGAACAGACGATTCGTGGGGAACAATTCAAAGATCATCATAAAGATGTTAAAAACTTCGTCGACCTAATATCCATCACGCACCCTGACACGTTAACGGATATCCACCGACAATTCCTGACGGCTGGCGCGGATATCATTGAGACCAACACCTTCGGTGCTACCAAAATTGGCATGGCCGATTTCGACTTGCCAGATCTCGTTTACGATCTGAACGTCGCCGCGGCAACGTGTGCGCGACGTGCTGCCGATGAATTTACAAATGAAAATCCAGACAAGCCGCGATTCGTCGCCGGCTCCATCGGCCCCACCACAAGAACCTGTTCGATTTCACCAAAACTCGAAGACCCTGGATTTCGCGAAGTCACTTTCAACGAACATGTCGAATCGTACTACGGTCAAATAGCTGCGTTAGTCGCCGGCGGAGTCGACATCCTGTTTCCTGAAACAACTTTTGATACGCTCAACCTCAAGGCATGCCTATTCGCAATCCGCAAATATTTTGTAGACCATAACACAACCCTGCCAGTAATGGCTTCCTTTACCATCACGGATCAAGCTGGGCGAACATTGACTGGGCAAACAGTAGAGGCGTTATGGAACAGTCTGTCTCACTTTGACCTGTTGAGCGTTGGTATCAACTGTGCCCTCGGTGCGGAAAATATGCGCCCTTACGTCGAAGAGCTGTCACGTCTGGCGCCCGTCCACATTAGTTGTCACCCCAACGCAGGACTTCCAAACGAGTTCGGCGGTTTCGACCAAACACCAATCGAAATGTCCCAGCAGCTCGGTGCCTTCCTCGAAAACCGCTGGGTCAACATCATTGGCGGTTGCTGTGGAACCACGCCGGAATATATCGCAGCGATTGCCCAAGCTGCTGAACATGCTGCGCCACGCGAAGTTCCTACAGTCCCACAATTAACTCGACTCAGCGGCCAAGAAGCTCTAACACTTCGAGCGGATGCCAATTTCCTAATGATTGGTGAACGCACCAACGTTACCGGTTCCAGAAAGTTTGCTAGGCTGATCCGCGACGAACTGTATGAAGAGGCAGTTGACGTTGCCCGCCAACAAGTCCTCGGTGGCGCCGCCGTCATCGATATCAATTTGGACGACGCGCTGCTTGATGGAGAAGCCGCCATGACTCGGTATCTAAACCTGATCGCTGCGGAACCCGATATTGCCAAAGTGCCGGTGATGATCGACAGTTCAAAATGGACTGTCATCGAAGCCGGATTACGCTGTCAACAGGGTAAAGCCATCGTTAATTCAATCAGCCTCAAGGATGGCGAAGAAGAATTCCTCCGGCGGGCTCGTTTAATTCGGCAATACGGAGCCGCAACCGTCGTGATGGCTTTCGACGAAAACGGACAAGCCACTGAAACAGCGGAAAAGGTACGGATTTGTAAGCGTGCTTACGATCTACTCACCGAACAAGTCGGATTTCCAGCAGCGGACATTATTTTTGACCCAAATATATTGACCGTAGCCACCGGCATCACCGAACACGACAATTACGCCGTAAACTTTATCGAGGCAACCCGCCAAATCAAGGCATTATGCCCAGGAGTGAAAATCTCCGGCGGCGTCAGTAATATTTCGTTTTCCTTCCGTGGCAACAATGTCGTACGAGAAGCAATGCATTCGGCCTTTCTCTTCCATGCCATTCAAGCCGGATTGGACATGGGTATTGTGAACGCGGGACAGTTAGAAATCTATGAGCAGATCCCCAAGGATTTACTCACATGCGTGGAAGATGTATTGCTCAACCGTCGATCGGACGCAACGGACCGCTTGCTGGATCTCGCCGAATCTTACCAAGGGCAGGGGACTCGAAAATTAAAAGAAGATCTCAGTTGGCGTGAACAAGCGGTCGCCACACGACTGTCACACGCCATGGTCAAAGGCATCGATGCTTTTATAGAGGAAGATGTCGAAGAATTTCGCCAAACAGTAGATCGCGCGCTGCATGTTATCGAAGGCCCATTGATGGATGGCATGGCAACGGTGGGCGATTTATTTGGGGCAGGGCAAATGTTCCTACCGCAAGTAGTGAAATCGGCGCGGGTCATGAAAAAAGCGGTCAACTATCTATTGCCATTTATGGAAGAAGAAAAACTCGCTAGCGAAGACGGGGGTATTTCCCATCGCGCGACAATACTTTTGGCAACCGTCAAAGGCGATGTGCACGATATTGGCAAGAACATTGTCGGAGTCGTTCTAGGTTGTAACAACTATCGCATCATTGACTTAGGAGTCATGGTGTCGAGTGAACATATACTCAAAGTCACTCAACAAGAGAACGTAGACATCGTTGGGCTTTCCGGGCTCATCACACCCAGTCTGGACGAAATGGTTCACGTTGCCAAGGAAATGAAACGCCTACAGCTTGAAGTGCCGTTATTGATTGGTGGGGCGACAACCAGTGCTCGGCATACTGCCGTACGCATCGCACCTGAATATGACAGTCCCGTTGTCCATGTTCTTGATGCCTCACGCAGTGTCGGTGTTGTTGACAAGTTGCTCAACCCTGAATTACGTGACGGTTATCAACAAAGCAATGTCGAAAAACAAGCCGAATTAGTCGCCAGCTTCGAAACGCGACAACTCAAACTCGTCAGTTACGAAGAAGCATGCGACAATCGCTTGACAACCGATTGGAGTGAACTCGAAATCTCCACGCCAGAGTTTATTGGCAATCGGACCATTGAAAGCCAATCACTCGAAACGTTACGAGACTTTATCGACTGGACACCGTTTTTCATGACGTGGCAACTCAAAGGGAAATACCCGCGCATCTTCCAACATGAAACACTCGGGGCCCCCGCTCGAGAATTATTCGACCATGCTCAGCAACTTCTCGACGACATCATTTCTCAACGGTTATTTCAAGCGACGGCAGTGTACGGATTTTGGCCAGCAGCCAGTGTTGGTGACGACATTATTGTCTATACGGATGAATCGCGTAACAAACAAAAAACAATCCTCCATACACTTCGCCAGCAGACGCGCCGCAAGGGACAAGATTACTTCCGGTCCCTTGCGGATTATGTGGCACCTCGCGGCAGCAACCGTTCAGATTATATCGGAGCGTTTGCCCTAACGACGGGCAACGGTGTCGCGGAACAGGTCGCACAGTACGAGGCCGCCGGTGATGACTACAATTCGATTATGGTTAAAGCACTCGCTGACCGCCTCGCTGAAGCTTTTGCCGAGTATTTACACCAACACTCACGGCAATGTTGGGGGTATGGCAAGTCCGAAAATCTAACGAACGAAGATTTAATTGCTGAACAATATCGTGGTATTCGGCCCGCGCCAGGCTATCCCGCTCAACCAGACCACACCGAAAAGTCAACGATCTGGGAATTGCTAGAGGTCCAACAAGCCACAAGTATTGAGTTAACCGACAGTTTGGCAATGATGCCGGCTGCCAGCGTCAGCGGACTCTATTTTGCCCATCCTGAAGCTCGATATTTCGCAGTCGACCGTATCGGGAATGATCAACTAGAAGATTACGCTCGACGCAAAAACATGCCAATCGAAGCTGCCCGTCGCTGGCTAGGATCAATTCTGTAGTGCCGAGTATCTTTCAAGATTCCAAGATATTCGTTCGCCTTTGATTGTCGCTATCGAATAAATCACTACAATGTGGAGGGTTGGTCAACGCCAACCTTCTTAAAGAACAAACACTCAAACTGGTGCCGGAACGGATAGAATCTGAAGCCACTCAATTTACTGTGCAGGAGCCAACCCTTACTATGACTCAATTTCAAGCAGCCCGCCGTGGTGAAATCACCCCCGAAATGGAATTCGTAGCAACACGTGAACAACTCGAACCTGAGTTTATTCGCGACGAAATTGCAATCGGCCGAATGGTCATTCCAGCCAATACCCAACACCTCAAACTAGGCCTAGAACCGATGGCCATCGGAATCGGGGCGACCTGTAAAATCAATGCCAACATCGGTAACTCAGCGGTCATTAGTGATAACGATTCCGAATTGGAAAAACTACACACGGCAGTTCATTATGGTGCCGATACCGTGATGGATCTCTCGACGGGTCAAAACATTGATACGATCCGCGAATCCATCATTGCTGCTTCACCCGTTCCAATCGGTACAGTACCGATGTACCAGATGCTCGAGGAACTCGGCGGCGAAATTGAAGCCATGAGCCCACAACACTTCTTGGACATGGTCGAGCATCAAGCACAGCAAGGTGTGGACTATATGACCGTCCACTGTGCTATCTTACTCGAGCACCTGCACTTAACAACCGAACGAGTCACTGGGATCGTCAGCCGAGGTGGTTCCTTGATCGCCAAATGGATGATGATTCATCGCAAGCAAAATCCGCTGTACGAATCGTTTGAAGACCTTTGCGACATCATGAATCAATACGACGTAACCTGGAGCTTAGGTGACGGCTTGCGTCCTGGTTCAATCGCCGACGCAAGCGATGCCGCTCAATTTGCGGAACTCGACGTAATGGGCGAACTAGTCCAGCGTGGTTGGGACAAAGGTACGCAAGTCATGGTCGAAGGTCCGGGACATATCCCGATGGACGAAATCGAAATGAACGTCAAACGGCAAATTGAAGTTTGCCAAGGTGCCCCGTTCTACGTACTTGGCCCTCTTGTAACCGACATCGCTCCCGGATATGACCACATTACGAGCGGGATCGGCGCGTCGTTAGCTGCTTGGGCTGGCGTTGCGATGCTCTGCTATGTAACCCCCAAAGAGCACCTCGGACTCCCCAATAAAGATGACGTGCGTGAAGGCGTAATCGCCTATAAAATCGCCGCACACGCTGCAGACATCGCGCGTCATCGCCCTGGTGCCACGGACCGCGACAACGCACTGTCTAAAGCCCGATTTGAATTCGATTGGAACGAACAATTCCGATTATCATTGGATCCCGAAACTGCTCGCCGCATGCACGATGAAACGTTACCGCAAGACTCATTTAAGAGCGCTCAATTCTGCAGCATGTGTGGGCCTAAATACTGCAGCATGAAAATCACTGATGACATACGCAAAATGGATCTCAGTCCCGCAGGTATCCAACCTCTTGTTCAATTGGAACAAGAAACAAGCGATCCTTCGTAATTTACGTTGCCTACGCATGAATAAATCCCAATACAGATCAAGCATGTCCACTGACATTGAATCAAAATCAATCCCAAGTACCACTCGAACGGAACCCCGCAAAACAGAATATCTGCGATCCTATTTACACGTATTTGAACGTGAAGACTGGTTTTTAAATCTAGCATTGAGTAGCGTGTGCTTTCTGATTCCCGTCATTGGGCACATTGTCTTTATGGGATATCAGTACCAAGTCGTAGAAGGATTTCTCCGGCGACCCAACGAGAAAATATCTAAATTTGACTTCAATCAATTCGCCCAAATGCTATCCCGCGGAGTCTACCCGTTCGTCGCTTCGTTAGTACTACAATTTCTTGTGGTGCCTCTATTTTTCATCATTGCCTTTGTTCCAATAACAATCTCCCTGATGTTCGACGGCGAAGAGCAGGCACCAGCAATGATCCTGGCAACTATCTTTGTCGTTTTCGTGGCAATCGTCGGTTCATTTGTAGTCCACCTAATCATCGGGCCTTTGATGTTGCGAGCAGGCCTGAGCCAATCTTTCAGTGCAACATTTAATTTCAGATGGATTCGCAGTTTTGTGAGAATGATGTGGTTCGAAGAAATTATGTCAACGTTATTCCTCATAATTTCAAGTATCTTTGTTTCAATCATTGGAATGCTAATGTGCTTCGTTGGCATTTACCCCGCGGCAGCACTGATGAGTTTGGCAATGTCACACCTCACGTATCAACAATATGCAATATTCCTCGCAAATGGTGGTGAACCTATTCCCCTCAAGGAAGAAACTCCATGCTATCCCGTTGACCAACCGCACTACAACCACACATAATTGGCTGGAATTCCGCCGGCACAATAAAACGAGTCAACTGCGGGTTACAAACTAAATACCGATCCACAAACGTTGCCTGTACAGATTATCTTCGGCGATGTACTCGACAGCTTTGCCGTAAACAATACACTTGTAGCCCTTGTCACACTCAGCCATTACGCTACAAGCCTAAAACGTCGTTCATAGAATACAATCCGGCTGATTGGGCGGCGACATATTTCGCTGCGGTCAACGCGCCCAGGGCATAACTATCGCGATTTGACGCTCGCACCGTCAGCTCAATCGTCTCGCCAAGCATCCCAAATACGATAGTGTGTTCTCCCGGATTATCACCAGTACGAATAGCATGATAGGCGATTTCGTTGTGCACGCGAGCTCCCACTTGGCCTTGCCGCCCGTGAACCGCTGCGGAGATCCCCATCGCTTCCCCAATCAATTCACCGAAACGCAACGCCGTTCCACTAGGTGCGTCTTCTTTGAATCGATGGTGCCGCTCCAAAATCTCTACATCCGCACCACCTGCTACGTCCTTGAGCACTGCGCCTGTCGTTTGCGCGAGTTTCATAACCAGATTAACAGCGGTGCTCATACTCGGAGCCCACACTATTGGAATCTGTTCACTTGCCGACCGAATCAAGTCTTGTTGTTCGGAACTTAAGCCTGTTGTGGCAACCACCAAAGGCGTATCATTGGCTAGACATTGTTGCGTGATACTCTCTGCACCAGCCGGTACTGAAAAATCCACAACAACATCGATATCGCTGCTCCAAGTTGGACTTAGTTCCACATCAATCGTCCCAATCCCAGCAACCGACCCCGCGTCCTCACCAGCACGCGGGTGTTCTGCGGATTCAAAAGCAGCCACCAACTTCAATTGTTCGTCGACGCTGGCCAATGCAACTAAGCGTTGCCCCATGCGACCGGCAGCACCATGAATGGCAAGTCCTAAATTATTCATTTTCAATATCCTTGTTCGTGTTAACACGTTTGTGCAATACCGATGTTACGTCGGTTTGCCATGCCTATCATTCGAACTCAATCCAGAAACTTAGCCTAGCCATAAATTTTAATCGCGCGAATAATTTCGTCTAGGTCATTGGACACAGCGACGGCTCGATTTGCGTAATTCGCGCGAGTCATCCCGCGGGCGCCTAATACTTCGTTGAATTTTTTTTGATCCGTTGTATGGTATGCAACCGTTGCCGTCGGGTCTTTGAGTTGATGTCCAGTTAGAATGCAAACAACTCGATCACTCGCTGCAATGATTCCTTGTTCGCGTAATAATTTCACACCAGCTACACTGGCCGCACTGGCAGGTTCGCATCCGATGCCACCGGCGCCCACTTGGGCTTTGGCATCAAGCATATCTTGGTCGGAAACCTCGCGGACAACACCAGCACAATAATCTAACGCTCGCAAGCACTTGTCGAGATTGACCGGGCGGTTGATTTCAATCGCGCTCGCAATTGTCGAAGCCTTTTTCTGATCCGCATCCAACTCTTGATAATACTGTTGTTGAATGGAGCGATCAATGCGACCGTCATTCCAACGCATCGATCGATTTTCGTATAACTCATGTAACGTATTGGCACCGCGGGCATTGATGACTGCAAGTCGTGGTACTCGGTCGATTAGTCCTAGTTCAAACAGTTCAATAAATGCTTTCCCAAAGGAACTTGAATTTCCCAG
The DNA here is from genome assembly GCA_018660825.1 of Planctomycetaceae bacterium. Lineage (GTDB taxonomy): Bacteria > Planctomycetota > Planctomycetia > Pirellulales > Pirellulaceae > UBA721. The sequence goes on from JABJJO010000002.1 coordinate 12,662, forward strand.
ATTGCCACCAGGCACGACAATCCAATCAGGCACCTCCCAACCGAGGCTTTCAATCACGCGATACATGATTGTCTTTTGCCCTTCTAGCCTAAAGGGATTGATACTATTCACCAAATAAATATCGAGCTCTTTGCAGACTTCGCGAACACGCAGCATCGCATCATCAAAGTCTCCAGTTATTTGGACTGTCAACGCTCCGTACTCGAGTGCTTGGGACAACTTGCCGTAGGCAATTTTCCCAGAGCCAATGAAAATCACCGCTTTCATCTGTTGCGACACCGCGCAATACATAGCCAACGAAGCGGAAGTGTTACCTGTAGAAGCACAGGCCGCACGTTGGGATCCCACGCTGCGCGCGTGAGAAAAAGCCGCAGTCATGCCGTTGTCTTTAAAACTGCCCGAAGGATTCATTCCTTCATATTGCAAAAACAGATTACCACTCTTCATGCCCGCGTAACGGGAAACCGTATCAGCTTGTTGCAGAATCGTTTGACCTTCACCCACCGTAACGATTTGTTCGCGCAGAGCGAACGGCAACAACTCATGAAAACGCCACACACCACTACGTGCTAACGGGTCGAATCGCTGTGACCACTTGTCCTGAAACATCGCCCAACTCTCAGGGGCTGGACCAGATTCCCAGTCATACTTGACGTCTAATAAGCTGCCGCATTCCAAGCAACCCGTCAAAACTTCGTCGACCGCATAAACTTTACGACAGTCTACACGAATGCATTCTTGGTACGCTATTTCGCGAAAATTCACTTGCTACGGCCGTGACAGTGGTTGAACCTTTCCCACTAACCTTATAAAAAACGGGTGAGTTGCATTGCATCAATAAAAGCAGTATAAATCAGCCACCAATTTTGAGCAACAAGCATCCTAATACATTCTTGCGTTCACGTGGTGCGTATCTATTTTTTGACCGTTTTTAATTACACCAACACGTAAAATCATTGATAGCACGATTTCCAATTTTTTAAAATCTGCAGTTTAAGTCGATTGTTTAAATACTTGCTATAATTTCAGTGAACTATAGAAGAGACTATCCGTTTCCATTAAATTTTTAATTCTTAGGAGTTTACCCGCCCATAGCTTTAACGCCAACGGGCATAGACCGCAACCACCCAATTTTACCCGATCGAAAAAAGACTTCCGCAGACACAATAAACTCATCGTCAATTTATTAATCCCCAATTTCCACACTTGACCTATATCATGGCTCGACCTAAAAACGCAATGAAAAAACTTGAATCTAGACCATTCAAAAAAATGTTGCTGTCGCTCCGCACTCGCCTTCGAGGGGACGTATCGGCAATGGCTGACTTGGCGTTAGGACAGGGCAAAACTGCTGGAGGCAGTGGTTCATCTCCCTCAAACCACATGGCTGACAAAGGTACGGATCAGTTTGAGCAGGAATTCACGCTCTCGCTCGTCGAAAACGATGAAGAAACACTCCAACGGATCGCCGATGCTCTCGACCGCATCGAACTAGGGGCCTACGGTGCTTGTGAGCAGTGTGAGCGCAAAATCCCTAAACAACGATTAAACGTCCTTCCCTTTACCGCATATTGCGTAAAATGTGCTAGCGAAATACAAGCGGGCGAACCGTATGAATAGTAACGAGGATGTAATCGAAAACACCGATGACTCGTCCCCCTCATTTGGCCGCCGCTGCGGAATTTTCGCGTCAATCGCCATAGTTGGACTTGCATTTGACCTCTGGTCGAAATCCTATATGTTCTCCAAGCTTGGATTGCCTGGAAAACAGCCCTTTAAAATATGGTGGATAATCGAAGATTTTTTCGGGTTTCAAACAGCCGTCAATCAAGGGGCATTGTTTGGCATCGGGCAG
>JABJJO010000001.1 GCA_018660825.1 Planctomycetaceae bacterium
CCGCCCCAGATCGAAGAAGTGCTCGACGAATATGTTGACGAGTCTTATACCAAGACCCTAGTTGTTTTGCCATTGAAACGCCCCGAAACTCGTGCGGAGGCGGCTCAAGATCCCTCGGAACGAGACCCTACGGAGGGATCAAAGCATGAAGAATTCATTGGGGCGCTGATTGTTGAGCAAATCGAAACTAACCTACCCCGCAGTATTCTCGACCCTCGAATTGACCTTGTCTACGAACACAGTTGCCGCGCGGTGGCAAATAGTTTGGAACACAATAACTTGTTCCTGATGCCTATTTGGCGGGCGATTGGGCGAGCGGCGTGGATTATCCGGGTTCGAGCATTGCCAAAGACGATAGCGATTGTGTCGGCAGTGATCGCAGTTTTGCTTATGTTTACGCTGATCCCAGTGGATTTTTCAGTTGAAGCGGAGGGGATTATTCAGCCGATTGATCGTCACGATATCTTTGTGACGGCCAATGGTATTGTCAGAGAGCTTAGCGTGATCGACCAGCAGCACGTGGGAAAAGGCGATAAACTGCTGCTGCTAGAGGATCCTGATCTGCAAATTGAAAAACAACGAGTAGGTGGGCAACTGGAAGAAACAAAAAAGCAGCTTAGCAATGCACGTCGTGCTCAATTTCAGATTGGTCTCAATCCAGCGGATAAAATTCGAGTTTCTGGTCAAGTACAGCAGTTGACCTTACGGCGTAACTCACTACAGGCTGAAATGGCGATCATTGCCAAGAAAGAGGCTTTACTGGAAATACGGAGTCCCTGTGACGGGCAAGTTATCCTGCAATGGGATGTTGAGAAAACTTTGTTGCACCGACCAGTTGCATTGGGGCAGATTGTGATGACTGTCGTACAAACCGATGAAGGGCACGATTGGGAAATCGAGCTCGCGATGCCAGAGCGGCGTTTTGGTAGCGTGGCGGAGTACATGTCAGGACAACAAGGTGATGAGACATTAAAAGTTGAATTTGTTTTAGCAATGAATCCGGAAGAAATATTTACGGGCAAAGTTCGCAAGATTCGGCCAACAACACAAGTTGCTGGTGAAGATGGGCCGGTGGTGATGATCTTAGTGGATTTTGATCAAGGCGAGTTGAGTTCGCGACTTGATGGCGAGTTACGGCCAGGCACGACGGTTACCTGTGATATTCATTGCGGGGAGTCATCATTGGGGTACTCGTGGTTCCATGAAGCGATTCAATGGGTGCAATATCACTTATTGTTTTAATATTTAATATCAATCGGAAAATAAACAGAATTGAAATTGATTGGGAGATAAAATGCGTAAGGTAATGATGGGATTAACGGTTTCGGTCTTACTTGCTGTTGTGGCAGGGCAGTACGCATTTACACAGCAGCGCGCCGCTCAGGCTGCTGTTGGTTTCGCAATTGCAGACTGTAACGTTGCACTACTAGAAGAGGTTGAAGTCGCCGCGCAGTTACCGGGAGTGTTAACAGCAGTTGGTGTCCAAGAAGGCGCATCGGTAAAAGCAGGTGACATCTTAGCGCAGATTGATGATGCCGATGCGCGCGTTCGTCGTCAAGAGGTTGAGTTGCAGTTAAATGTTTCCCAGAAAGAGGCGAGTAATGACATTAATGTTAAAGCTGCAATAGCGTCGGCAGATGTTGCCGACGCGGAACTGAAAGAATCTCAGGCGGTCAATGTTGAGTCTCCCGGAGCGGTTCCTTTAACGCAGATTCGGCGTGAAATGTTGACCGTGGAACGCGCTCGTTTGCAAGTCGAAGTTGCTGAGGTCGAACTGGAGGTTGCCGGTTTAACTGCCGATGTGCGACAGGCACAGTTATCGCGAGCGGATCTGGATATCGAGCGACGCAAAGTAACGGCTCCCTTAAACGGTGAAGTAGAGCGGCGATACAAGGAAGTGGGTGAGTGGGTTCAGATTGGGGATCCTATTTTCCAGATTGTGCGGATGGATGTGTTGCGGATCGAGGGGTTTGTTACTATCGATCAGCAATTGCCACAGTTGTTGTTCGAGCGGCCAGTGACAGTAATTTATTCGATCGATGATCCAGCGGACAAAGCGGATCCCAGAAAAGCGTTTTCCTTTGCGGGCAAGATTAAGTTTGTTAGCAATAAAGTCGAAGCAGGTGGCGAATACAAAGTGTGGGCAGAGGTCGCGAATAAAAAATACAAAGGCCAATGGGTTTTACGTCCCGGTATAACGCTCAGTATGACCGTGGGTAATTGATTTTGGCGAGTGTTTGATGACTCGGGTTATCGCTTAAATAGGAGGGGATAAGCATTGGTTTCGTTAGCTGATAGTCTTGTAAGCAGTACAAGTCGTTCGGTATCGCTGCGCATGCGACCGGACTTATCAGTGAAGCGTCAGACCTATCAAGGGCGGTCATTCTGGGTAGTCAAGGAACCCATTGGGCTGAACTATTATCGATTTCATGACGAAGAATTCTCGATTCTCAATATGATGGACGGTCATACGAGCATGGATCGCATGAAAGAGGAATTCGAACAGCAGTTTGCTCCGCAGAAAGTGACATTTCAAGATCTGCAACACTTTATCGGTCAACTCCACCGTAGCGGTTTGGTGATCTCGGATTCACCGGGGCAAGGTCGCCAATTACGACATCGTCGAGACACCAAAAAACGTAAAGAGCTGATGGGTAAGTTTACCAATGTCTTTGCCTTGCGGTGGCGTGGTATCGATCCTGAACGAATTCTGAATCGTTTGTATCCATTTACAGGGTGGTTCTTTTCTTGGGTAACCGTTTGCTTTGTGTTGGCATTAGCTACGTCAGCGTTGACTTTAGTTGCCGTGCAATTTGACATTTTCCAATCGAAAATGCCGACTTTTCACCAGTTCTTTGGGTCGCATAATTGGATTTATCTCGGGACATCTATGGCAGTTGTCAAAGTGCTCCATGAATTTGGGCATGGCCTAACCTGTAAAAGGTATGGGGGAGAGTGTCATGAAATGGGGTTCATGTTGTTAGTTTTTACCCCTGCGCTGTACTGCAACGTTTCCGATTCGTGGATGTTACCCAATAAATGGCACCGTATTTTCATTGGTGCCGGTGGGATGTATGTCGAGATGTGCATAGCGTCGATTTCGACCTTTGTATGGTGGTTCAGTCAGCCTGGCTTACTTAACCAATTGGCGCTCAGTTTGATGTTTGTTTGTAGCGTTAGTACACTGATGTTTAACGGGAATCCACTGCTGCGTTTTGATGGATATTATATTCTGATGGACCTTATCGAGATTCCCAACTTACGACAAAAAGCAACGGAAGTTTTGAAGCGATTTGTTGTAGGTATATGTTTAGGGATCGAACAGTCCGAGAGCCCGTTTTTGCCCAAACGCAATCATTTGTTTTTCGGACTCTATACAGTGGCCGCCGTGATTTATCGATGGTTGATTGTATTTTCGATTTTTATGTTTTTGAATGAAGTGTTAGAGCCCTATGGCTTAAAGGTCTTAGGGCAGTTGATGGGGGCCATGGGAGTTTTTGGGTTGGTTGTTCAGCCTGTCTGGCAAATGGGGAAATTCTTTTACACACCAGGAAGGATGCATAAAGTGAAGAAGCATCGATTAGCCGCTTCGGTCGGCGTTGTCGTAGCGTTTGTTAGCGTCATCTGTTATGTACCGTTTGAGTATCACATAGATTGTGCGGTGCGATTGGTGCCGCGTGAGTATGCATTGAGCACTCAAGCGGTTGGCAATGAGACAAATTTAGTAACAAACGAAGTTGATTATTCACAGCGGCTGTCGGCAACTGTTTTCGCTCAAGCAAACGGTCGCCTTGTCGAAATGAATGTTCAGGCCGGAAGTTGGGTCGAAAAGGGGAGTCTCATTGCTCGGATTGAAAATGAAGATATTCAAATACTGCTGATCAAATTGAAAAGTGCTTTAGCGGAAGCAGAGGCGCGACAGTCAATATTAAAGAAACAGCGTGGTGTGGACCCCCAGGCTCCAGAGGAGTTAGTCGAAGTTCGTGAGACGATTGAATCACTGCGAAACCAGCTAGAAAAACAGAAAATCAAGGCTGAGTTGTTATTGATAAAAGCCCCTATTGCTGGGGTGGTGATTCCGGCGACCTTCAAGGCTTCTCAAGGGGGAGCGGGTAGTTTACCGGGCTGGTCGGGGTATTTGCTTGATCGAGAGAACTTTGGCGCGGTTGTAGCACCCGAGGATGCCGTTTGTACGATTGCGACGCCGCTAGACGATGAGTTGACTGACGCTAAGGCAGGTGTCGGTGTCACCGCTGTCACCGCCGCTAAATTGCAAATGGATGCCGAGTTGGTTGTGGATCAAGCCGACATCGAGTTGATTAAAAGCGGTAACCTTGTAGAAATTTGCTTAGAGTTGGCGCCAAATACAGTTTATGAAACAGTGATTCGTGATATTTCATTTTCGACTTTGGTTGAGAGTCCCGCTAATCTGACAAGTCAATCTGGGGGGCAGTTAGGCACGGTACTTGATTCATCGGGCCGAGCGCGACCAGTGAGCCCGAGTTATTATGCCCGCGCACCGATGGATGTTTCTGCGGCATTGTTGTACCAAGTCGATTTGCGAGGTCAGGCCAGAATTTATCCCAAACAGAAACGTTCCTTGGGGTGGAGATTGTACCGATATGCCGCTCGGACGTTTCACTTTCAGATGTAATTGGAGAATATGTTATATCGCTGTTGAGCCTAACCTTACTTTCGTGTTATAAACGTCAAAACATTGGAACAACTTAGATAATGTTAGACAGTCATTTTGGAGAAAATTGATGGCAAAAGACAAAGAACAAGAAGAAACAAACGAAGTACCTGAAGACGAAGCGACAGGGATGACCGAAGGCGAGAAAGCGGACGATGCGTCTAGTGAGGACGCGCCCGTCGCAGAACCGGCGGTGCCTACTCAAAAACGAGCAGCAGTACAAGTTGATGATTCGGATACGATGTGCACGTACGCAAACTTCTGTCGAGTGACAGGATCTCCCGAAGAATTGATTGTTGATTTTGCATTGAATCCTCAACCAATGGGCGCACCAACGTCGCCGATTCAAATTAAACAACGAACGGTTATGAATTACTATACTGCGAAGCGACTGCTCGCAGCGCTGCAGATGTCAGTACAACGCCATGAAGCGGTGTTCGGAGTTTTGGAAACGGACATTACTAAACGTGTTGCTACAAAATAGCCAACGTCAAGTATTGTGAAAATATAAACCGTAGTTGTTACGAGAGTTTCTCGAACAACTGCGGTTTTTTTGTTGATGGGTTGCGGGCTTCGAGAACTTGTGTATTTGCCTGAAGCTACAAAACTACCAGCCTCGGAAGTTCGTAGCGAGATGGCATCACATCGTTGTATAGTCAACGAGTCGTTGGTCCATTTGTTGGGCGCATGATTTGATTCGATATTGGCACATAGAGTCCTGGATTGATTCCGAGTCATAGGGCCAGAGATTACCGTTGTAATGTTGTTGGATGAGGTTTTTCAGTTTTACTGCGAGTTGTTGGGCGGAGCCATCGAAGAAATGACAATCGCGTTCTTGGTAGTGAGGTAATTCGAGAACTTCCGGGTACGCTAATCGCTTAGGCAGCATTGGAAAACAGCCACACAGGATAGATTCAACGGCAGTCATGCCAAAGAACTCATGAATCGCTGTTGAAACAAAAATGTCGGATTCGGTAAGTGCATCGAGGTATGCTTGGCGAGACGGTTGATAGCCCCAACGTTGAATGATGTCGGCGAATTCAGTTTCTGCTTCGGCAAATACGTCTGGAGAATTGCGAAATGATTCGCCGATTACACTTAGTCGAAAAATAGCCCCCTGCTCTCTCAGTAGTCGGATGGCCTCAAAAAATGTCTTCGGATCTTTATCGAATTCCCACCGCGCGGCCCAGCATAGAATTGGAATGTCATTCTGTTTCACGAAGGGGTGCAGCGGAACATCGACCGGCGGATAATGGATTTCGCTTTTGGGGGCAATAGAATCGATTTCTAGCAGTGGTTGATAATCCGGCATTCGTTGTAGAAAGGCTGGTAGGTTATTAATAAACTCATTTTGGTTGAAGCGTGAATTCCACCAAACGTGGTCGGCGGCAAGGGCGGAGGTGAAATTGGTAAACACAAAATGGTGATCCCATTCCCGAGGAGTTTGAGCTGGGTAGGTGAGTTGGTTTTCGTGAAAATACAGAACCGATATTGCTTCATAAAACAATTGCGATTGTAGTCCCTTGAGTTCTGCGAGATTGAGCATGTCCGAGCAGAAAACGATATCCCAATTATTGTCGGTTGTGCGTAGTTGTTCGATTTGTGCAGCCGCGTGTATTGCCGCGTGACGCATTCGCCACTTCCAAGAGTGCGGCGGCAGTGTGATTGTATCCCACGTATGTACGCTGTTGGCGATCCAGCTGTCTAGGAAAGCTTGGTGGCTACCACCGTAGTAGGGTTCAATAGCGAGAATACGGAGTGTCATTTGTTAACACGCAATAGCGGTTTAGTGCGAGTGTCCATCACCATGGTCATGCTCAAACTCACCGGTGTATGGCGTGTCTTTGATGAGTACGGTCGTTTGTGCCGTGACGCCATGACCAACCATTTCTAGCTTTTGCAGTAGGACCGCGTCGGTGATTTGGAATTGGCTGTGTTCGTTGGCAGTCGGCTTAGCGGACGGAATTTTAACAGTAACCGTTTCTTCTTTAAATGTGGTTGTGATGGTGATATTAGCTGCGGTGGTGGTCACGTCTGATTTGGCATGATCATCAAGTAAGAAGAAGGTTAATTTGCCAGATTCATCATGCAGCCACTCGAGATGGAAAGCTTCACCCCCAAGGCCAATTAATGCCCCGTCGTGTGGTCCAGCGGCACTGTGGTCATGCCCGTGATCGTGGTCATCATGACCTTGGGTGTTCGTTGCGGGAACAGGTTCAACGGGCACACCTTGATCGCAGCCAATAAAGAAGACAGCTATGGCGAAGGATAGTGTGGTTGCAATTATATGTTTCATTATGCTTGATGCCTTCAAAAGAGACCGTTTGCGGGAAAGAATATCAAGGGAGATTGAGATATACTTATACCATGCCAAATGGGGTAAATCCAATCATGAGCGAGTTTACTGCTGTTTTACGAAGCCACAAGTTCGCTGGTTCAGAGAAATGTTAACCCGATTTTCC
>JABJJO010000112.1 GCA_018660825.1 Planctomycetaceae bacterium
GTGCAAACGATCGGTTGGGTCTATTTTGGTTTAACGACGAACTGTGCGCAATGTCATGACCACAAGTTCGATGCGATCACGATGAAGGACTATTATTCACTGGCAGCATTTTTCCGTAACACAACGCAAGGTCCCAAGGATGGGAACATCAAAGATGGTCGTGGTCCAGTCATTAAGGTTCCGTTGGAAGAAGATCGAGAAAGAATGGCAGCTTTGACAGCGGAAATCATAGCGGCGGCGAAGTCTCGTGAAGCGAGAAAAATTGCTGCACAAGCTGGGTTTAATAAATGGCTCGATGTAACGGAAAAAGAGACCGTCCCGCTAGAATTACCGACGAAGGGATTGGTTGTTAATCTTCCGCTAAATGAAGGTTCGGGAAACACCGTCACAAATCAAATTGTAGACGCGGAACCCGTTAAGGTAACAGGTAATGTGACTTGGGTTGCCAATGGACGGATGGCCTCGGCGCCAGTTATTAAAACGGGTAATACATTTGATCTTGGCGGGTTGGGAGATTTTGAAAAAGACCAGTCATTCAGTTATGGTGCCTGGGTTCGGGTGGCCACTGCAAAAGCGAGTTCAGGAATTATCGCCCGCATGGATGAGCAGGCCGCATTTCGAGGTTGGGATCTGTTCGTCGGTGGAGGTGAGTTTGCCGTGCATCTGATTCAAGAATGGCCAGATAACGCAATCAAGGTTATTACCACAGGTGCCCAGGTAAAGGCGGGGAAATGGCAGCATGTGTTTGTGACCTATGATGGCTCTGCTAAACCGGAAGGCATCAAAATATTTGTCGATGGCTCAGAATCTAAATTGACTGTCGCTATAAATAATATCAAACCCGACGCTACGATTCGAACTAAAACGCCTTTGCGAATTGGGCAACGTAGCCAAGGCGCCGTATTTGAAGGTGGCAGCGTACAAGACGTTCGCATCTATGACAACCAATTATCTCCACAGGACGTCAAAACGATCGGTGCAGCTGCACCATTACAGGAGATCTTTGCAACAGCTCAGGCAGATCGAACGAAAGAACAGAACCAGACATTACTGAACCATTACCTAAATCAACATGATCCTGAATACGTAAAATTACAGCAGGTTGTGTTAGATCTAGAACAGGAACGAACGGCGATTGATGCTCGTAGTCCGGTGACGCATGTTCAAGTCGAGAAGCAAGACTCGGATGCGATGGCTTATATTTTGATGCGAGGTGAGTATGATAAAAAGGGCGAACAGGTGTCGGCTGCCACTCCAGCTTCATTGCATCCATTCGCCGATGATTTGCCGAATAATCGTCTGGGGTTGGCGCAGTGGATTGTTGATCCAGCGAATCCACTTACGCTACGAGTCACCGTGAATCGCTTTTGGCAAGAAATCTTTGGACGCGGGATTGTAACTACTCCTGAAGACTTTGGTGTGATGGGTGCAGATCCCAGCCATCCCGAGTTACTAGACTGGTTGGCACTAGAGTTTCGTGATAGTGGTTGGGACGTGCGAAAATTATTTAAGTTAATGTTGACCAGTGCGACTTATCGCCAAGGAGCAACGATAACTCAACTGAAGTTAGAGGTAGATCGCGATAATGCATTGTTGTCGCGTGGTCCTCGTTTCCGCATGGACGCAGAAATGGTGCGAGACTATGCCCTCGCTGTAAGCGGGTTATTGTCGCGCAAAATGTATGGCCCCGGCACGAAGCCATATCAACCAACAGGTATTTGGGAAGTTGTTGGCTTAGCCGGTGGAGATACTCGAAATTATGTTCAGGACAAAGGCAAGAATCTTTACCGTCGTACGGTATACCATTTTTGGAAACGAATGGCAGCACCGCCAAATATGGTGGCGTTTAATGCACCAAGTCGCGAGTATTGTGCTGTGAGTCGAGAACGTACGAACACACCGCAGCAAGCTTTGATTACATTAAATGACCCACAGTTTGTCGAGGCCGCTCGAAAACTCGCTGAACTGGCTCTTATTGAAACAGATGGCAGCGATCAAGCCATGATTGACTTTATCATTGCTCGTGCGCTTAGTAGAGCATTGAAAGATAGTGAATTAGAGATTGTTCAATCCAGTAAACAGCATTTGCTCGAATACTATCAAGCGCACGCAGATGACGCGAAATTGCTCTTGGCAGTCGGTGAAGCGAAAGTTGATGAATCGATGGATGATGTAACACTAGCAACTTGGACGATGGTTTGTAATCAGATCTTGAATTTAGATGAAGTCCTTAATAAGTAAGAAATGTGCGGATTAAGGTGTATTGGAACATCCTATGAATATCATTGAAGAATATAAAACGTTGCAAACTCGTCGACAGTTTTTCTCGCAGGGTAAGAATCTGTTAGGGACTGCCGCCCTCGGATCACTACTGGGAAGTAGTTCGTCCGCAACAGCGGGTGAAGGCGTCATTAAAACTCACTTTCCCGCAACAGCGAAACGAGTCATTTATTTGCATATGGTCGGTGGTCCGGCTCAGATGGATTTATTTGATCACAAACCTAAGATGAAAGATTTTTACGACAAAGAACTGCCAGCTTCGATTCGTAAAGGTCAACGACTGACGACCA
>JABJJO010000182.1 GCA_018660825.1 Planctomycetaceae bacterium
CATCAAGGCTGGCTGTCATAATAGCCAAAAACTTGACATCGTCTCCGCCTTCCAAAGCTATGGCGAGTACCTCAGCAAACAAATCGATGATGAAACACGCCAAGCGATCGTACGCCAATCCTGTCCCGGCCCGGGTGCTTGTGGCGGAATGTACACCGCCAACACGATGGCCACTGCCATCGAAGCTATGGGTATGTCACTGCCCTTTAGCGCTTCGATCCCAGCGGTCGATCAAGAGAAAATCGATGAATGCCAAGCAGCCGGCGCCGCCATCAAACGACTCATGGAGCTCGATCTGAAACCCTCTCAAATCATGACTCGAACAGCATTTGAAAATGCCATGGTCATGGTTATGGCGCTCGGCGGTTCAACCAATGCAGTCCTCCATCTGATTGCTATTGCGCGTAGCGTCTCTGTTGACCTAACACTCGACGACTTCCAATCCGTGAGCGACCGCGTACCCTATATCGGCGACCTGAAACCCTCTGGAAAATTCGTGCAAGAAGATCTCCACGCAGCGGGAGGTACTCCCGCAGTCATGAAATACATGCTTGATAAAGGTTATCTCGATGGCGATTGCCTAACCGTTACCGGAAACACACTCGGAGAAAACCTCGCCGATGTCCCCGGATTAGTCGCAGGCCAAACCGTTGTGCAAACCGTTGAAGAACCCATCAAAGCCAGCGGACATTTACGAGTGCTCCGTGGAAACCTCGCCCCGGATGGTGCCGTTGCCAAAATTACCGGAAAAGAAGGACTCCAGTTCAACGGCCCAGCAAATTGCTTTGATAGCGAAGAAGATATGCTGCAAGCACTCGAAGACGGTAACATCCATGCCGGTGATGTCGTCATTATCCGCTATGAAGGCCCCCAAGGTGGGCCGGGAATGCCTGAAATGTTGACGCCAACCTCGGCCATTGTTGGTGCCGGACTCGGCGACAAGGTTGCACTCATGACCGACGGCCGCTTCTCCGGCGGATCACACGGATTCATCGTGGGCCACATCACTCCCGAAGCTCAAGTCGGTGGCCCTGTCGCACTGATCCAAAACGGTGATCAAATCACCATCGACGCGGAGGCCAACAGAATCGAAGTTGATCTAAGTGATGAAGAACTTCAAGCACGCAAAGAGGATTGGACCGCTCCCGATTTCAAAGCAACTCGAGGTACACTCTACAAATACATCAAGTGTGTTAAAAGTGCCTCGGAAGGCTGTGTCACCGACGAGTAGTTATCGGCCGTGAATAAAATGATTCCGGCAGACTTCGCCGTACATTTCATGCATGTCAATTAGTGGTCAAAAATTCGTACCCGTACCTTTGGTCAGCATCATAAACGCCTTTTCAAGGTCAACCGCCTCTTCCGATAGTAGTGTCAAGCCAAACCCAGCTTCCACGAGTACTCCTGCCAGATGGCTATAGTCCTCAACCCCTTCGACTAGCGTAACAATTATCTGCTCATCGACCATTTCAACCTTGCCCACATCATCATGCTGTTCTAGCAAGCGAGCGGCCGCTGCAGCATCTTTATCCACCATAATGTTTAGGATCACCTGTTTGCGAATCTGCTTCATAATATCCGCAACCGTTGAATTCACCGTCATCACACCTCGATCGATGATGCCAAACTTGTTACAAACGTCCGATAATTCCGGCAGAATATGACTGGAAACGACAATGGTCTTACCGGTCTGTCCCAGTCGACGCAACAGTTCCCGCATTTCAATTCGAGCACGGGGATCCAACCCACTCAACGGTTCATCTAGCAACAACACCTGCGGATCATGCAATAACACTCGCGCCAATCCTAGACGTTGCGTCTGACCACGTGAAAGTGTATTGGCAAATGCGTCACGCTTAAAATCAAGATCCACGATCTCCAACATTTCATTACATCGCTTGCGCCGGGCCTCACCTGTAATTCGGTACGCCGCCGCAAAGAACTCCAAGTATTCAATGACCTTCATGTCGTCATACACACCGAAAAAGTCTGGCATGTAACCGACGAGCCGACGAATCTCCTTGGGATTCGTATAAATGGAATTGCCACAAACATACGCTTCACCAGACGTAGGATTCAACAACGTTGCAATAATTCGCATCGTCGTCGTCTTACCCGCTCCGTTGGGACCGATGAATCCAAATAAATCACCTGCATCTAAATCCAGATCGATGTTCCGGATTGCGTGCATGTCTCCGTATTTCTTTGTTAATCCACTTGTTTTTATCACGGCCAATGCCCCAATCTATAATGTTGATAAATTAGTTCAACAATGTGTTCGTATTAACTTCCATATTTACAGGCAACACCACGCGATAATACCGATCTACCTGAGACACCATCGGTCCACCATCGTCTTGCGTTGAGCTACTCGCAAATTCCGTCACCCCGCGACCCGCCTTGCCCACTAATACTGCACGTCGCAAACGCAACATATGGCTTAAGTCCAGGTGACTTTGGTAGCGGTGCAACAAACCCGTATAACGTTCGCCACCAATTTCTTGATTGAACATCATCTGCTTGACGACTCGGTCCAGCGATTCATCCCTCGCTCGCCAAACTCGTTTTCTTTGTTTACTACTGCCAGATTGATATTGCGTAAAGTAATTATCAATGCCCTGCGAATCCGCGCTAAGGTCGTAAATATCAACTACGTTGTTTGCCGTGAATACCTGCCCAATCGGATACACTCGACCATCAAACAAAATCAGCGCTTCATGCAAATCAAAATTAAAGGGATTCTGTAACGTCCCTCGCAGCGCTCCGCTTGCCGGTTCCGTCACTAATGCACTTTTTACGACAAGCGACGACTCAGCAGACCAACGAGCCGCGAAACTTCGCGTTCCACTATGTTGCACCGGAATAGAACGAATCTGACCATCCCTCAAATCCACTTCATACTGATGGTCAATCAACACTTGGAAGCTCGCACGCCCTAAACCACCTAAACCCGCTCCCGGAAATCCCTGCCAACATGCAAGTACTTGATGATTTTCACACGGAATCGCATCACTCATTTCAGACATTTCAAACGAGTAAGCCGCTGTGGTCGGGCTATAGACAGATGCGTAATTGGAACCACGGACCGTTTGAGTCAGCGAGTCGATATCGATAACCTCGATTTGATTCAAGGCCGCTGGCGATGTACGCAGAGCAGACACCATCGATATCGCCATCAAACTAAAAAGCAATATCGCCGCTGGAAACGTAACCCATGTCCAATGCAATCGCTTAAACCTGCGTAATACATAATAGTCCAAGGGGCCAATGACCAATATAAACATACCTAACAATCCGGCAACCCACATGAAGCGAGTAGGAGTCACTCCGTCAAATCGATCGAGACTCGCTCGCAACTGACCAGACACGTCATCAAAACCCGCATTGGATGATTGAAATCCCTTGCCAATTTTCTCATTCCCTCGTTCTGCAAAATGACTATCAATGACTAACTGATTTAATATCGCAGGCGTTGCACCCCACGACGCAAATGGTTCTTGGTCTGGATCAAATGCGACAAAGGTAACGGAACCTAATCCTCTTGCACTATGTACAATCAACGCATGCTCCGCTTGTGCATTCTGAGTATCACGTAATACAACCACTCCATCCGAAGGAGCAATCAACGACAAGGAACTTCCAGGTTGGCGACTAAGTATCAAACGCTCGTCTGCGTTGCCATATTTTTCTATACCGGATGTAGTCCAGTTGGTAATGACGCGGTCAATCTTGCCAGGAATCAAACTGCCCAATATTTCGTTATCTCTTGATAACTCCGGACCACGTTGCCCAGCGAACAATAGCATCCGACCGCCTTGATAAATCCATTGTCGAATAGCCTGTTGTTGTGGCAGCGACAACTGTTCCAATAGCTTCTCGGCAGACGTCGTGATAATCAAAAGATCAACGGCGGCGTACCCATACCAACGATCGGGTAACTTGTGATAATCACTTGTCTGCGATTGAATCGCCACTTCGACTAAGTCTGGACGACCAGTGAGTTCTGCTTGCAAACGTGAGGCACTTAAAGGTAAGCGATTACCGACCTGAAGAATCAGAAAATCAGTGGTGCTCAATTGACCATCATCCAGACGACCAAATGTCTTTTGAAATGCGGTTTGGTCAGCGTCATCAATAACTGAAACAACGACACTCCACGGCAAGCGACCAATCTTAACGTATGCGATGCGGGTGACCGTTGATGCTGGGGCCACGCTAATCTGTAATTGTCGGTCCACAAACCGTACCACGATCCCTTCGCCATCTGGTGACTCTAATACCAAGTGCCCGTGGAATTTCACGGTACTAGCGTTGGTGATTTCAACATGAACTGGTATCCAAGTCCCTTGCTTAAAACGGCCGTTGAAGCCAAGCGTGACTTCCACCTGTAGATTAGCGTCCTCGCCAACTGCAAAAGTATCTGCGGAATTCGTGAAAAGACACAACAGTGCAACTACTAGAACTGCCAGGGGCGACGTAATTCGCCAATCTGATTTTACTCTACGTCCTAGAAACAAAATTACCCCTCACCACTAATCCAAATTTTCACATCTTCGACAAATACAGTACGCACCCTACTCACTTTATCGGTCATTTAAAGAGATATATTACTGCGATTTACATGGAAAAAAGTCTATCCATTTGCGCGCGTGTGAGTTTACTTCGCCTTTGGCGGAAAGCACAGCGTAGGCCGCAGGCCGCAGGCCGCAACCACGCTGTTGCCCTAATTCTACGGTTTTTCCGAGTCAGCACATTGACAGACATATTGCCGGCACCCAGGGCAACCTGAACCGTATTTATCCCGAATCGCGTTAGATAAATCGACCTCAGCAACATTAGCAATCGTCACAAGCCATGCCAGCACGTCGGCGAATTCTTCGGCACGATCAGTCGCTGTACCACTGCGAAGTGCGGCAGCTAACTCACCAATTTCTTCGAGCAACCACATAAACGTCCCGTCGATGCCTCGTTCCGCATCTTTCGCATAATACATTTTGCGAATCAAGGCTTGAAAATCCGCCATGCTAATATCAGATAGATTAGCAGCATCGTTCATCTCGTTCTTTGCGTTCATCTCACTCACTCCTCTCGCTCTGGCACTTGTACCTGTATCTCGTCACCCTCTACTCGGACAGCAAACACATTGACACTCAGCACATCGTTATCACTCCAAGTCCCTTTACGAATGCAGAACCGCCAAGCATGCCATGGACAAACAACTTCACCGTCCAACACATACCCTGGGGATAAAGCTGCACCCATATGCGGGCAAAGGTCATCGATGGCGTGATACTCACCACCATCGTTAAAAACTGCAATCAATCGACCAGCAACGGTATAGCCCTGACCTTCGCCTTCAGTAATATCGCCGACTTTGGCCACCGTAGTAAAAGATGTCATATCGAACTCGTTGTTTTCAAATCTATTTCATGGATGTCGTTACATTGGTCGTAACGGTTTGAACAATCGAGTTTTGCCCAATAATGACTTCCGTCGTCATCGTCTGTTTGAGAGTGGAATGATCCAATCTACCCACCGCATTATCAAAATAAACAAAGCCCGCACTGGATTGCTCGGTGATTTTTAACTGTGAACCAGTGGCGCCTTTAGCAGGCTTAATACTGGTCGTCATTTTCATGCCGATTTTGTCAAGCATCTTGCCGTTAAGTTCGAAAATGCCCTGATAGGTATATTCAATGGTCACAGTAGTTTCGCCGAACTCACCGGCCGTCAGCACCACTTGATCCTTCCACTGATCACCTACATTCAACGCCTTCTCAGGGAATTTCAACGACCCTTGCGAAACCATATTACGAAATCCAGCCTCAGAGAACTGTTGACCAAAGGCGCGGCTCCCAGGCTGTTTAGCCAACGTCGCCAACAAGTCAGCCGGTGCTTTAAAATTGCTTATTTCCCCCTGTCGGCTCAACGACAAACCGAACTCGGCACCCACAATTGGTTGCAGCACATCTGAAAGCGGATTGTCCTGCGAATCAGCAACCGTGCTGTCATACGTCAATTTGACCCCCAGGGGTCCACCAGCAACCGATAGTTTCAAGCTCGTTATTTTTTGAGTGATCGCAGCCAATCCATCCGTGTTAACCGAGTCGATATATTGCGATATCCCCGAATCCATTTGCATCGTCGTTTCAACATCTTGCCCCATATACTTCATCGCAATTTTAGTCGTTGTGTTGACTGACAATTTATTTTCGCCGCCCGCGGTGAATCTAAAAGCCAACGAACGCTGCGCCTGCAAGCTCGATACCAAACAGAGACCGCTAGCGAGCACCACTAAACTAAACAAAGAACGAACTTTCAACCCGTTCAAAACCGCGATAAACGTCGATGATAATTTCATACTTAGTTCTTTACTCTGTGATTGTGCTTCAAGTATTTTCTACATGATCTCAGGGCCAATGGGTCACCCTCGACTTTATTTTTTTGCTATCGCAATTGATTGTATGTCCGACTGCTCCGTGATAATCGCATCCGTGCCTTGTCCGGCAGTCGTCTTTAACAACAATTCAAGGTCAACACGTTTGACGTAATTCTGCCCCGCGTCAGTCACCAATTTACCCGAAATCTGTTCTTGGTCAATTTTTAATACTTTACTCTGCTCGCCAGAATCTGCAAACGCGTATTTTCCGATTATCCCAACCACATGGCCCCGTTCTGCCTTCAACCCTCGATACTGGTACTGAAAGCGGACGGGATTGTTCATCGGTGACGACAGTGGATTCTTAGACTCTTGCCAGATTGTCTGAAACTCAAGCTCGCCTTTGGGAAAGGAAACAAACACATGGCGAAATGCAGCTTTAACACCACCAGCGGTAAACAACGGTTCATCCACATCCAGCTTAGGTTGCACGTTGTTCTGATCTGCCGCCACCGCTGACTGCCGCTTCAATTCTTGGACACCTAATAGCGTTGCCTGCCGGTCAATTCTCAACACAAACGTTTTTGCCAACAACGGTCGCAGCGATGCCAACAGACTCTTCTCAACTGGTTGAAGTTCGTCCGCCGCAAGTTGGCCTGCGGAATCAATTGAGATCCTTTTTTTACCTGCGCCATTGTCCAAGCGAATCCGGCGAACCGTCCAATGAATTTCAGCAATACTTTGAGCGGACAGGGACTGCACCACGAGCACACCGTCAATCGTTGTTGTCGAATGGTACTCTAATTCCTGTTGCCCTTGCTTTAAATGAATTTTTGTCTTGGTTTGCATCTGCACGTCATAGACATCACCCTTGTTCCATGACCAATACAATACATCAGCCACAGTGGTGGTCGCCGCAGTCTCAATGGCTATAACCTTATCTGCCATCAAGAAAAATCCTACCGCCCAACAGCTAGCTAACATAATCATCGGAGCAAACGATCGCGGGATCATCATAGGTCTATCGTTTCCCCAACCTGCAACAGGATTGCGACTGCATCCGTATCAGAATTAACCTGCGCGCACCAGGCTTGAGCGTCTTGAGTGATGGGCGGCCATGTATCAAAGTGCGCTGGCAACACTCGTTGTGGCTGAATCATTTTAACTGCCTCGAGTGCATCCGCTGGGCCCATCGTAAAGTGATCGCCAATGGGTAGCACGGCTAAGTCGATTCCTTGGCGCCCAATCAATTGCATATCCATAAACAAAGCAGTATCTCCTGCGAAATAAATAGTTCCGGCAGGTAACGTCAAAACATAACCGCTCGGATTGCCGCCGTAACTTCCATCAGGCAACGAAGAACTATGGTGGGCAATGGTCATACGTAGATGGCCCCAAGGCATTTCAAGTCCACCACCCAAATTCATCCCGACCGTGTTTTTAACGTCCTGAGTCGTTTCAAACCACGACGCTGTCTCCACGGGAGCGATAATCGTAGCGCCCGTTCGATTGGCAATCGAAGCGGCATCGTTAACGTGGTCAAAATGACCGTGCGTAATCAGAATTGTATCTGCGGTTAATGATTCGGCCGTGACTGTCGCTTGTGGATTATCCGTCAAGAACGGATCGAGCAGAATCGTATGCTCATCCGTTTTTATTTCAAAGGCCCCATGCCCCAGCCATTTCACCACCGCCGTCATAATTTCAATTCCCTGTTGAATTTGGTACTGGCTACATTATATACGGTAAATGGAATTGCTGTCGTTGATTCCCCGCCCAACAAATAACATGCGTGGACCAACCACATTCCCCCGCCGCATGATGTTGATACGCTAACCGTTTTTAATGGATTTTGGCTATCCGCTTCTATCGGACCACAGAATATTCCGCATATGCTTTTTATAGGCTTCGACGCCAGGCTGACCGTATGGATTTACGCCTAATAGCTTTCCTTCGACCACCGTTGCTAACATCATCATCTGAAAGAATTGACCTAATCCATATTCATCGCCCCGCTCGAGCACAATGTCCGCGGTCGGACGCTGCACATCGCACAACGCACGATTGGTACCCTGGCGCGCCGCAGCTGACAACTCTCCTAACGTCACACCTGCTAAGTCATTCAATCCCGCTGGGTCTAACGTGCTTTCCCTAATTTTCAGTTGGTCGGTGTGACTCTGCCGCGTCGATAAATTGACAATCCACTTATCGTTACGTCCTGCCTGATGTTGTTGCGCTCGCGAATGCAAATCCCGCGTATTGACCATTGTGATCGGAGTCATGCCCTGGCCATCTTTACCCAAACTCTCCGATAACAACTGGTCATACCACATACCAAGCGAAGCAAATGCTTGTTCCCAAACACTCAACACTCGAATCGAAATATCACCCTGCCACTGCAATTGAGCGGCAGTTAACGCAAAATCCAATGGCGGGTTACTTGACAACTCCGCCGTACAAAATGTTTCATTCATATCAGCGGCGCCTTGTAATAATTGAACAACATCTAAGCCAATCGTAGCGGCAGGCAGCAAACCAACCGCAGAAAACAAGCTGAATCGCCCGCCGACTCCCGCGGGCACACGGAAAATACTGGTACATCCCAATTCAGTAGCCATCTGATTCAAGGATCCTGTTTCACCGGTGATCGGGATAACAAAATTTGGCAAGTCGTGGGAGCATTGTTGTTTAAGAAGGTCTAGTAACGTGCGAAAGGCAACTGCCGTTTCCAGCGTCTCGCCACTTTTACTAATAACAATAATTCCCCAATTACCCTCGGGGGTTACTGCTCGTAATCTCGCTAACAGACCCTGCAGTGCATCGTTGTCTAAATGATTACCTGCAAAATATAATCGCGGTCGACCGCCGCGGTCTGCCTTAGACAACTCGTTGTAATAAGGTTCACAACAGGCATCCATCAAGGCGCGGGTTCCCATGTACGAACCACCAATGCCTAACACGACGATTGCCTCGACTGATGATTGCAATCGATTGGCCGTCTTTAGAATTTGACCCAATTCACTTTCATGGCGATCTGTTCGATACTCACTAAGAATCTTATCTGGCAATAGATAGAAATTTCCATCTAGAGGTTTTCGGTCATCCGGAATTTCACCGCTCGCCATCAATTCTAGGTCTAAAAAACAAACTTGCTGACGCGCATGTTTCAAATCGTCCGCCACGGAACAGCCATTATTAGAAAGACTATTCTCCTGACATCCACTGCGCGATAAATCAACCTGAATTGTATGGGACATCGACACTTTTGAGCTAAGTTAGAAAAAGGGAAATTAAAGCAGAAACGTTCGTTAACTAAAGCATTCACATACATTGAACACCAAGCAAGGCAAGATTCCATAAAAGGCAAAAAAGCACACGTCTTATTCTCTATACGTGTCGGTTTTGGTGCTTACTCCAATACGGTCGTCTTGTAGAATCAGTTTATACCAACACATGCCAATGGCCTCGTTTTCTATTATTAAGACTTTTTTTTGAATAAAGCTATACACTACCATGGATACGCACGATCTAACACGCAAACTCAACACGAAAAACAGCTCGAAAATCGTCTTGCTCGTGGCCGATGGACTCGGCGGACTTCCACATGAAGTCGGCGGACAAACAGAATTGGAAGCTGCCAACACACCAAACCTTGACGCCTTAGCTACCCGCGGTGTGCAAGGATTAAGCCACCCAGTGTTACCTGGCATTAGCCCGGGCAGTGGTCCCGGCCATCTTGGCCTATTCGGCTACGACCCACTGAAATATCAAATTGGGAGGGGAGCACTGGAAGCAACCGGTATCGGATTTGAACTACAAGACGGCGATGTTGCGATACGTTGTAATTTTTGCACACTCGATGCAGACGGAAATATAACCGATCGCCGTGCTGGTCGTATCGCCACTGAACTTAGTGCCCCGTTGGCCCAAAGCCTGCGACAAATCCAAATTGCCGGGATTGAGATATTCGTTGAACCCGTCAAAGAACATCGCTTCGTCGTCGTACTACGCGGACCTGGACTAGGCGGAAATGTCCTCGATACCGATCCACAAGCAACAGGCGTCCCACCACTGGACCCCGTTGCAACGGATCCTGCTAGTGAAAAGACTGTCGAGGTTGCAAAACAATTTCTGGTTCAAGCTCGTGAAATTCTAAAACACGAAGAGCACGCCAACTTCCACACAATGCGGGGGTTCGCCGCTAAACCAAAGCTACCAACGTTTGCAGAAGTCTATGGATTGCGAGCCGCCGCAGTGGCAGTCTATCCGATGTACAAAGGTCTCGCACGACTCGTCGGAATGGACATCATCGGCAATGCCAGTAACCTCGATGAACAAGCCACCGTCGTAAAAGAGAACTGGGACAAATA
Organism: Planctomycetaceae bacterium; assembly: GCA_018660825.1. Lineage (GTDB taxonomy): Bacteria > Planctomycetota > Planctomycetia > Pirellulales > Pirellulaceae > UBA721. The sequence goes on from JABJJO010000182.1 coordinate 10,750, forward strand.
CGACTTCTTCTTTGTCCACTTCAAATACACTGACAGTACCGGGGAAGATGGAGATTTCGAAGCAAAAAAACAACGCACCGAAGATTTTGACGCATTTATCCCTCAGATTCTTGAACTCAACCCTGACGTCGTCATCGTTACCGGTGACCACAGCACACCGAGTTTTCTGTCCAATCACAGTTGGCACCCAGTACCAACTTTACTCGCTTCAGATTGTTGTCGTTACGACCAACAAACCGCATTCAATGAATCCACTTGTCTATCAGGCGGCCTCGGCCAATTCGAAGCCAAACATCTGATGACCCTCGCACTCGCCAACGCCGGCCGACTCGGCAAATACGGCGCATAGCTGGTTGTTCATTCGTGCCGTAAATTTTATCCTATTTCACAAACCGTGCATTTACCCAATTTGCATAGTCTAAGATGTCAGCGCGGTCGGCCATGTCGACGACCAAGCTAAGACGTCGAGCGTCACCTAGCGGTATATCAATCGACCGCAAGTCATCCCCACCACGAACCACTGGACTGTCAAAAGCGGATTGCCACTCAGAACCTTGCTGGCCCTGCAGCAAAACATGAACACTCACGCTGCCCTGCTCTGCCGCTCGGGAATCAATTCCTACATCCGATCGAAATCGCGTGTAGCCCGCTGGAATGTCAAACGTCAAGCGACTCACCGAGACCATTCCGATACCCGCCAAATAGAGCTTTCCCTCGACGCGTAGTGCCCCACCTACCGCGTTTTGTCCAAGCCCATAACCTCTCGTAATTTGTTTGTCAGATACCGACTTGAATATTGGCAAATATCTATATTGCGTCGGCTTAACGTCGTGCAAAAATAAAAACCGTTTGCCCACCGGTCGATAATACGAAACCGCCGACCAGGGATTAAAGCTGGCAATCTCAGAGCTTAAAAATGGCGGTAGAGTCTCCAGCGTCAATCCGCTGACCGTCTGCCACACCAATTTTTCACCGTCGCTAATGACACTCTTCGCCCCACCGTAACTGCCATTGTTAAATCCAAATTGCTGGACTTCGTTCCTTGGCTCAGATCCGGCAACCTTCCTCGCAAAAAACACTGCACTTACAGCTGACACTGCGACAGTCACTGGCGTTTTCAAGCCAGTGACTGTTAATTCAAGTCGACGATCGCCTAAGAGGGTTAGCTTACCCATTAATTTCGTCCCATCATGTAACACAATCCCATCCCCGCCGCCTTGAATATTATTTGCCGACGCCGAGCGAACCGTTTGCAACAACTCGTCTCGAGCCTGTAAATCATGAGGAGGGTGATACAAAACAGCCTGTACCATTTCCAGCGGACACCGAAACTTCTTCCACGTCAACGAGTCACCAATGACATCCTCTGTTCCAAGCGTCACTTTATTGACCACGATCACTTCACCATGTGTCAACACGATCCACGGATGATCCGCGCGCTCTTGAATAGCACCAAGCTCAAACACTTCTGACGCTAGAAGTTCTAATCGTTTGTCGCCTACCTGTATTTTCACCTTCGTCGTATCAATGCTCAGCACTTCGCCAACCACATCACGCTGTTGCGATCGAACATTGACTTTTGCAATTGGAGATTGCGCAGTACATATTGTGCCAGCACTTAGCAGCAATGCAAACAGTTCTAACACTAAGATGTGGCGAATCGTCATGATCTACTATTTTCGCAAAGCTGGTAAATGACTGCTAGGCATTTGTAAAATCAAACAAGCCATCGCCGTCGCATAAGAATCACATATAAAATCGTCCTTCCACGATCCATTGGTCTGTTGCTGTTCCAACAATAAGGTGCTGGTTTGAGCATACCACTCTTTCCAAGGCTTAGCGGAAATTCCAGCATTGCCATTGGACTGGTATAACGCATGGGCAGCATAGTACTGTCCATAAAAATAATGAGGATCCCCCGCATAGTCCTGATTTGGCGGAATATGTTGCCTGAGGAAATCCACCCCTCGCTTAAGTACTTGCTTTTTATCCCACCCCAAGCTCTGTAAAGAGACTAAAGCGGACGCCGTCCGCCCGTATGCACTCTCACCAGGTTGTGAAGTATAGCGAAATCCACCATCGGAGTTTTGTAGCGCTGTCACATATCGTCGACACGCGTTAATAGTAGCGGGCGGTACATAAAAACCCGCATTACGAGCTGCCCGCAAAGCTAATACTTGGCAAACCGTTACCGAAATATCAGCATCGCCTTTCTGGGGTTCATAACGCCACCCACCCTCTTCGTTTTGTGTGCTAACAATCAATTTGACCGCATTTTCTATGACCACCCGGAGCCCTTTTTGTCGCGATACTCCAAACACTTGTGCTAAGAAAAGAGTCGAAAAACCATGCCCATACATCGGGCCACGGTCGTTTGATTCTCGCGAACCAATAACGCCTGTCTCTTGAGCGTGCCTCATGACGAAATCCACCATCAACGAAACATGCTTACCATACGGACCTCGGTCTGGGAGATGACCAGCGGAAATAAAAGCAAGACCCGTTAAGCTAATCACAGCTAGATTGCGTTCATATTCAGCGGACCCAAATGCGCCATCATCCGTCTGAGAATTTGCTAAAAACCGCAAACCCCGACTTACCGCTTGGCGATGTTCAACGGTAAGCAGCGACTGTTGCGCAGACAAATCCAACGGCCACAGAAGTGGCACAGACCCCAATAATAATGTACGTCGATCTATCATCTATTCTCTCATCACGGCTGCTGCCCTATCGGTTTCTGCTGATTCAATCGCAAATAAAACTGTTCGATCAAACGTTCATATCTCGCGATAAACGGATTGGCCGCAGCATCTCGCAATTGCGTGCGGACGCGAGGTGGCAAGTGATTCCACAACAACAATTGTCGCTGGGCAAGTTCCTGTGGGGTCAGGTCCAACGTGCTACCAGTCGAAGCACCCTCTGCGTCTGCCGTCGCGGTTTCAGATGCTACACCGACACCAGCTGTTTGACCACTCGCACCGGCAGTTGGCGTTTCAGAAAACACAGATTGAGGACCAGTTTGTTCCCGATCAATCACTTTCGTTAGCTGACGAATAATATCAATCTGCAGTTGCTGAATTTCACCTATGGATTTTTCCGAATCGATTTCAAGTTTACGCAAATTCCTTGTGGCGGTTTTCATTTGCAACTCGATCTGCAACAACGCAGCATTCACATCGCTCATCCCTATATCTTCGCCATTCGTTGCCGCTGTTTTGGGTACCCCACGCGTGCCTTGACGTGGGCGTGATAATACAGGCGCAATGCTTACTGGATTATCAGATGCCCCCTGTACAGAACCAAAAAGAGATTGTTTTACTTGCGATGACAAAACAATCGCGGGTTCTTTACTATAGCACCGAGTACAAAGATTCAGCGCTACACAAATGCCAAACAGAGATCGCCACCAAGAAAAACTGGTCTTTGTTAGAAATACCACCTTTTATTGCCTCCCCTTCTTCAGCTTCGGGCTGCTAGTTTTCGTTTCGTGATCGTTCTGCTGAAGGTGAGACTGTCTTATCTGGGAAACAATCACCGACAATTCTCGTTGCCTATCCTCAAGTTCTCTGAGTTCCCATAAATAACCACCACGCATTTCCGGCACGTCTATTAACGACATCACGCGGATATTTATATCTTCTTGCACCGCGCGAATCAAAACAAGATCAACCGCTTCCGTTTGCTTCCGAACTACATCCAACTGCTGTTGCGGATCCACGGCTTCATTTCGACGCGCTCCAGCCGCATCAATGATTGTCCGTAACAACGATAGAGCACTCGCAATATGGGCTTGGCAAACTCGAGTATCGTCAAACCATTTCTGTTGGGCATTTTTCAAATGCGATGCCACAGACCTCAAGGATAAATCCACAACGGCAGGTGTCCACTCAAATCCCAGCAACTCAACAATCCTATTTGTTACCAGATCTTGCCGAGACGCCAGCATCTGCAATTCAAGTTGCTCCAAAACAGCATTTTGAAAGCCTGCTTCAATGCCAAGTTGTTGTTTATAAATCGTTTTCAACGAATCCAACAACTGCACGGTTCGCATCTGATGATGGCCGAGTTGTATCGCAGATGTTGCTACTGTGGATAACAATTCCTCCATCATCACGACCACTCGTTGCTGCTGTTGCACTGCCAAAGCGACGTCATTGATCAATAACAACCTAGCCACGTTTCTCATATCACCCACGATCGAAGAGTCCTGTAATTTTCGCACAAACTGGAATTCATCCGCGGATTGACCATCCTCGGAGTTTGATAATTGAAAAAAATACTGTGCAACTCGATCGGCAAGATCAGCCTGCAGTCTGGCAGACTCAGTTCTCGTCTGCGCCATTAGCCGCACCTGCGTCTCGTTCTGATCGGCTTGCCCTTTGAACTGCAATACCAGAGTACGGGTTAGCAATTCCTTCTGACTAATAATCATTTCCGCCCAAAAGTCAGCAAACTCTGCGACTCGTTGACTATGCACTTGCTCCTGCATCAGTAATTCCAACTTTGCAATGGCTGCTTGGAGCAGTAGAACAATGTCATCGGTGTGTTGTATCATCTTCAAACGATTCGTATCAGTATTTAGCTCCCCATCACCACGCACATCAACGGCATCCACAGCCTCTGACAACAACGTCAGTTCCCTGATTTTAGATTGCACTTGCGGTAACAACTGCTGGTCGAGTTCAGTCGCGATTTGATTGAATTGTTCAAAAGCCTGAGCTAATGTAGATAGCATCACTTCACCTTCGAACGATTTTTCAATCAACTCAAGTCGTCGAAGAATAGACTGCGGGCCAGAATCCAGCAAACTGGCCGTGCGGCGATGTTGCAATAACAAACCGCGACTGAGATCACGCGCGACTAAACGAATCGAGTAATCCGTTGTCTCCCCTAAACGGTCTCCTAAAGATCGAGTCTGAATTACTGACAACTGCAACAACTTCTTGAGGTCCGTAAGTTGTTTGGCAATAAGTTGAAGTTCTTGTCTAATTTTACCGCGAAATTGAACGAGCGACAAAACCGTTAATGGCACCACATCGCTGGTGATGCTGTTGCCAAGTCGATCGGCAACCTTCACCCTTAATTGCAATGTTGTACCACTAGCCACATCTCCTAAACGCCCCACGTCGATTCCCATTTCAATTCGCAATCGGTCGGGAAGTTGCTGGACAAACGCTCGCAATGACGTGTACTCAATTCTTCCACCCACCGCAAATGACGCTATTGGAATTTCTAGCATTTGGATTCCGTCATCGTTCCACTGTTCAGCAACACAATACTGTACCCACACTTGAGTAATCTGCAAATCATCCGTTGCCACCATCACCAGCGGCAACAGACTCGTCGCAGTGAGTAATGTCTCTGCATGCGGGCTTAATATATTGACGCTCGGCTCGTGGTCCTCAATGACGTTTAAGTCAATATCAACCAGGTTCCTTGAAACGACACCAGCGTCATCCTTTAATTCAAGTCCTAATATGCCACTAGAAGAAACCGAGATGGGGTCAGACAATCGCAGCACTATTGCTCCGTCCAGCGACTGCTGCGTCAAAAGCACGCGATCCTCATCACCTTCGCCGTCAAACAAAAGTGTTGCTTGCTCTAGCGGCCGGTCAATAGTTGCCTGGAATTGAAGTTGGCTGCCGTGCAGCACTCGCGCTGCCGAATGGGTTTCATAACTTTCCAACTCGGTGTATCCAGGCGGATATATTATCACCTTGGACAGCATCACATTAGGTGGTGATACCATGGTAACATTCCGCCATTGATCCGCTTCGTAATCACCGCCGTGGATACGATATGCAAACGATTGTTGTATCCGAGGCAACACCAATTCATGTACTTTAGATTTCGAATCAACCCTTAATGTCGAATACTCCTGATCCCCCTCCCAGCGGACATCCACAAACACTTCCGGCGGAAAGAGCCATTTTTGTGATCCTATCTCGATTTGATAATCGGCCCCCATTGAAACTTTTTCTCGATGATCGATGACTGTCAATTCGTGACGACGTGGCCAATGCTGAAACGTCCACGGCGACAAAGTCCGCTGAGAAGCGAGGCCAAATGTTGATTGGAATCCAAACGCAAACGAGAACAACGTTAGCAGCAATAAGCAAGTCAACAGTAATGGTCTACGTAGAATCCGAACGCGAAAACACTCGCCAATCTGGAATTTAACGAGTTCCACTTCCAGTTGGGATTCCATCAACGCCATAAATTCCAAACGTCGCTCGTCAGCTAACAGATGCGTACGATGGTGTGCTGAGTTCCGCAAATCACACAGCACGGACAGTCGTTGACCCAATTCAGAATGGGATTGCTCAATTTTGCGAGCCGCCTGAAAATCAGATAGCTTGAATTTCCATGCTGGCACTGCCCAACGGCGACTTACCACAATCAACATGGCCAACAAACAAGCAAATTGTAACCAGGCGATTTGTGACAATCGATGTTGTACGATACCATCAAGTGCCACCAAACCCAAAAAACAGGCTAACATCACTGTTACCGAATAAAGCCCAGCACGACAGCGCACATACCACCGGCAACGATTAGCAACTTGGTGAATCAACTGTCGCACCATCGAATCCTGCGGCCAACTAGCAGCAGACTCAGGACCCACGTGCTCCATGTTTTGAATTGGTTCTGTCATTACATTAATTATACCACCGTCGCCGTAAGGTCCAATCAATTGCCAGCAGACTTATCAATATCGCCACTATCCAATTCGCATTCCAAATCGGTTTAGCAACCTTACTGCCGACCCGCACAGGCCTACCCCGCGGCACGTTTGCGACCAATGCATGGAGTTCACTAACGTTAAAATACCGCCCGTGTTCTGGGTCAATAATTTGTCGTTTTTCAACGTCGCTCAGCGTTTGACGCACCAATTCACCCTGAGGTGCAACCACAGTGAAACTCGCAACAGCAGCATTTATTCCGCCATCTTGAGACACCACGGGTTCCACAAGTTGCAGATGATAGGTTCCTAGTTCTAAACCCTGCATTGTTGCAGCAAATCTTGCTCGGTCGGCTCCCAATCGCGCCAGTCGCAAAAACTGACGACGTCCATTGGCATGTTCAACAACTACCATCACCGCATGATCATCATCGGGAGCTGTGCGCTCATCCAAAAAACGGACCGTCACAGGAACGGACTGGCCAACGACAAATGCCTCACCATGGACCACAATCTCAACCAAACCACTTCCGTCAGTTGCCGCAGTGTGACGACTCATATAACGCATCGTCTGTTCCCAATATTGGTCGAAAGGCTTGCTGCCTTCCGCAGAGGCTTTCACAGATTCATTCCAACGCCACGTTGCGTCGAACCAATGAAAAATAACTTTTCCCGCTCCTACAAATTGCTGTGTAATCAACGGACCGACTTCAGCATTCGCAGTCCCTAACGTCGACAACACATGAACCCCTGGACGTTGCAAGTCACTGGTAACAGACCAATAAGGAACGCTGAGCGATTGCCATGCCGATACGTTATCAGTAACTTCCGTCCCGAGCTGCAAATGCGCAAACCGTTCTCCCAATGAATCTAATATTATTTCATTGGTTTGATCCAAATCACCAGCCTCTTGGAATTGATCGGCGGCAACAGGAAACAATTTCTCAAGTGGTTGTCCCGCAAACGTCGTCGGCATGCCCAGCGGACCAGCAACAAAGACAATCCCGCCTCCCCGCTGCTCCACAAACTCAATTAGCAACTCTTGGAATTGAACGCTCAACATACTGCTTTGCACATCACCAACGACAATGACATCATATTGAAATAGCTGTTCTCGCCCAGTTGGTAGTGACGCCAAAACACGTTTATCCATTTCCACGATTCGGGCGTCTACCGAAAACAAAACAGAATCAACAGAAAACCGATTACCCGTTTGCTCCGACTCGCTCGAGCGGCCTAATAAATCTAACAATGCTCGATATTCAAAGCGAGGCATATTTTCAATCAGCAAAATTCTCGTCACCTCATCCGTAACATTGATTTCAAATTCAACGGAGTTGTTCTCCGTGTTAGATTCTTCACTTGTCGCGGAAATTGATACACGTATCTGTACACGCCCAACCTGACTCGGCACAAATGGAATTCGTAGTCGCTTACTGGGAACATCATTACTGACCGACTCCATGATCTGCATAAATGGATCCGCATTGTTTCCTAAAGAAGCAAAAATCTGAATTTCAAGCGACTTGTCAGCTGTTGCTAATTCTCCCAACAGATTTAGATCGGCCTCTAAGAAAAGCTGTTCGCCTAAATGAGCCGTTGTCGGTGCTAACGGATTTTCCAAAACAATATCTGGTGTTTGCTGCAGCGACCCAAACCCTCCAATCAATAAAGGAATCGATTTTTTAGCAATCCAATCGCTCGCATCTTGCAACGAAGAGCCATTCGTATTAATTCCATCCGTCAAAACAATCACCGCTGCAACCGAACGACCACGATGCTGAGTGACTGCTTGGCGGATCGCATCACCAATGCGACTCTCGGTTTGATCAAAATCTTGAGCCTCAGAAAAATCTGTGCTTGCGCTGACACCTCGCCCAGCCAAACGCAGAGTTGAACCTAAGTAATAAACAGATATCCGATAATCTTCACTTAGCCGAGCCAATGGTTTGTTTAGCACGCTATCATCTTCATGCCAGCGACGATTTGAGCTGTCAAGACGCATGTTATCTAACCATGCCGTCAGTAATTTCCAACGCGGAAGCGACCATTCTGACTGAATGGTGCGGCCATCTATAAAACGACCTAACTCGGCTGTAGAATATTGATCTTCTAGTTGCATACTTTCACTGCGATCAATCAATATCAACAAGTCTGGCTTTGTTGTTTCATGCTCCTGTTGAATCCAGCCCATCATCATCAGTACTAAAATCACGGAAATTGCTATACGCAAAGTCAACAATGCCTGGCGCTGAAACTGAGTTAATCCTGTTGTCCGCCAAATAATCCAAATACCTAGCAACAACGCTGTGACTGCACAAGCAAGTAATAACGGGAAGCGGGATGCCTGCTGAGTGACAGTAACCGTAAAGTCTTGGCCAAACAATACGAGGTCGGCATAGATCGAATTGATTTCAAATATTGTTCTTGTATCCCCGATCATTGTTGCCTCCCAACAAAGGGTTCGAGGGGAACACGATTTCGGTAAACCCAGAGTTCCACGACACTTAAGACCAACACGAGCAATAACAACATAGCAAACCAATCATATCGATCATCCGTCGGTATTTCATTGGGGGTAAAACTGTGCTCCGATATTAAGGACTCAGCACTAAATATTTCTTCCACCGGAATCGACAAATCATGACTGTCTTGACCATCAATATTGATGGCATGAGGTGTCGACGCCACAGGCACACCGTCCACAAATGTCATGATAGAATACACGCCAAGAGCCTCCGTTTCGGAAAACGACCACACCAATGGGTGACTCTCAGTTTGCTGACTGTCCCGTGGATGCAGCACTGAAACGGGCTTTTGCTGTCCACTTGGAGTATGGACTTGGATTTGTAAATCATCCAGTGGACGAGAAAGGTCGATTTGCTCAAGCAACTCAGAGCCTGTCGTATGATTCTGGTTATTCCCATCAAGTTGAGCAACATGGGCTAATGACTCATGGACTAACGGTAAAAAACTAGGCCAACTCCCGAGATCACTCCACTTACCCGAATTCTGACTCGGATCAATCGAGGTTGTCAGGATGAAAACATGCCCGCCGCCAACTGAACCTAACAAATACAGTGGGTCCCCATTATTCAGTACTAAAATGGACTGCACTGAGTCGGAACCAGACGCAACGCATTTGATGTATGTCGAAATAGGTGTCGCTTCAATGCCATTGGTTGGATTATCAGTAAATAATTTAGTGATTGCATGGGATGTCTTATCAAGTTGTATCTGCACGCCAGAATCTTCTACAACCTGCTGCCACTGCAGGGGCAGTCTAAATTCCGATGAAACCGCAAACGCACGATTGTAATTAGCGATGTCGATACGATCCCCAGGACATAGAAAGAGCGTACCACCGGCAGTCACATAAGCATGTAACTGGTCAATTTCTGCCGAGCTGATTTGTTTGACGTTACACAATGCAATCATGTCGTATTGCGTGAGTCCTTGGTCGATTAACTCCCCTTCATTGATTGTTGTTATTTCAACAGGCCAACGAGTACTGACCGTGGGGACCAGCGCGGTTGCTAACAATTCTTCTGCACGATATCGCCCCGCAACCGTTAATACTTGAAACTTGGCGGCCGTCGAAAATACGATCCACCTCGTATTATCAGCTAATAATGAGTCCGGTTGAGTTGCTCGGACCGGTGCGATGTGTACTTTCGCTTGATGTTGACCTCGCTTCAAATTTTGGTCGTTGAGTCGGACGGTGACGAGTTCGTTCGGGGCTAATGAAACTTGCTCCCGCTGCACAACACGACCTTCAATGGACCAAGTTACCGTTACGGTTTGGGATTTTGTCTTCGAATAGTTTTTAAACTGAGCGCGCAACGCTACTTGGTTGCCAAATAGGCCTGCTGGATACTCAACATCTAAGTCCTCGATCGCAAGATTGTGCAAGTAAGGTTGTCGGCAATCAAAGTATTCGATTTTGCCGCTTGCCCCGATGATGTGCGATACTTTTTCAGGTGTTACGCCGTGCCATGAATCGTGTTGAAAGTCAGAGAAAATTGCATAGCGAGTCATAACGATATTTTGCATAGCTGCGCGAGAACGTTTTGCAATCGCCGCAGCTAGGGTCAGCGCATTGATTGCCTCGCCACTACGATTGGTTACTGCCAACGCCGCTATCTCAGAAATAATTCCCTGACGATCAAACACAGGTTGTTCAATCAAGGAACGATCGCGAGAACCAATTGTCACAATGGAAATGACATCGCCTTGTGGTAACTGTTGCACATACTTCATCGCCCTTTGGCGAGCTAACTCAAAGGCCGATACAGACACTCCTTGAGAATCGCCAACCGCACCCATGGAATAACTTGTATCGAGCAGCAACACGTGGTGCGTACCTGTCGAACGACGCAGATATTGTTCAAATTGAGAATAATCTGTCGAGGGCTCAGCAATTGCAAATATCAATAGACCAAGCATCGCGATTCGCAGTAGCAATAACCACAATCGCCCCAATCGCACGCGCTGCTTGACTTGTTGTTGTGCTGCTTGCAAAAATCGCATGGCCGACCACGCGACCACCCGCTGATAACGTCGACGCCACAGATGAATCGCCAATGGTATCACTAGTACCAAGGCCCACCAAAGTCGTTCCGGCGATGTGAAATTCACTGCAAACATAAACTACACGGTCCTCCGTTGTGCAGCATAGCTCGTTAAAAACCCATGTAACACCTGTCCAAAATCTTCGTCGGACACAACACATTGAAATCCGGCGCCAAGATTACGAGAACGGCTAGTCAATTCATTTTGCGCCTGCTCAAACAACTCTAGGTATTCATGCCGGACTGAGTTCGTTTCCAATTCAGTCGTCGTAGATAACTCCAAATCTTCAAATTTTACGTTACCCGTGAACGGAAACGTGACCTCATCACGGTCAAGCACTTGAAACAATACCACGTCGTGACCCGACAATCGTAACTGCTCGACACCTGCCAGCAATGGTTCCAAATCGTCTAGAAAATCGCTGGCCACAACAACAACCGATCGTTGTGGCAGTCGACCTGCGACATCACTCAAAACCGATCCTAAATCGGTTCCCGCTAGTGGTTTGCCTCGCTTCTTGCGATTAGGCAGCGGCGTCTCAACAGCCTCGCGAGAATTCTCAAACACTTCTAGAATGCGATCCCAATGTCGATTATGACTGGCGGCCGGAAGCCACTGTTGTATTTTCGTGTCTGCCAGAGCGACGCCGATCGAATCACCTTTACGCAACATTAGCCAAGCCAGTGCAGCGAGGACACACTTTGCATATTCCAGTTTTTCTAGTGGCACAATTCCCGCACCATAAGACATGCTGGCACTTTGATCTAACACTAAATAAGCATGTAAATTTGTTTCATCTACATATCGCTTGACGAACAATTTATCAGTACGCCCATACACCTTCCAATCCACATGACGAATCTCGTCGCCTTGTACGTATTCACGATACTCCGAAAACTCCACGCTCGACCCTTGAAAAGGACTGCGATGCGACCCAGCAACAAATCCTTCGATGATATGCCGAGCACGCAACGTGAGTCCATCAAGAGCTGCGAGAGTTGTTGGACTCAAAGATTTCAGCAACTTGCTCACTGTGGCTCACCTGACTCGCTTGCGAGATTCCCTGTTCAATTAATTGATCAATGATTTGATCTGTCGACACACCTTCAGCTTGAGCTGCATAATTCAATCGGATGCGATGTCGCAGAACACAATGCGCGACTGCGATAACATCGGCAAAATCGACAGTCACTCGTCCATTCATCAACGCATGAGCCTTAGCACCTAGCACTAAATACTGACTCGCACGTGGACCCGCTCCCCAACTAACATGGCGTTGAATACTCTCAGACACGTTGTTCTCTCCACGTGTCATCCGCGCCAACCCAATCGCAAATTGAGCGACGTGGTCGGCGACTGGCAATGATCGAACAAGTGCCACGGCTGCCGCAAGATCTTCCACACCGAACACCGGATCAATCTCTTCATGCTCCGTACCGGTCGTTCGCTGCACCATCAACAATTCTTCGGCTTCATTAGGATAATCAACCTGCAACTGAAACATAAATCTATCCAACTGCGCTTCCGGCAGAGGGTAAGTGCCTTCTTGCTCGATGGGGTTCTGTGTCGCTAGTACAAAAAACGGAGCCGGTAACGCATGCGTGCGGCCACCCACCGTGACTTGTCGTTCTTGCATTCCTTCAAGCAAAGCAGCTTGCGTCTTAGGAGGTGTGCGGTTGATTTCATCCGCTAAAACGATATTCGCGAACAACGGTCCCGCCATGAACTCTAATTCTCGATGACCCGTACTCAGGTCATCTTGAATGATTTCCGTTCCTGTTATATCCGCAGGCATCAAGTCCGGCGTAAACTGAATGCGGCTGAATGTCAAAGACAGTGCGGAAGATAGTGATTGCACCATCAGTGTTTTAGCGAGCCCAGGTACGCCAACTAATAAACAATGGCCCTCGGATAATAGCGCCACCAGCATTTGATCGATTACTTTCGATTGCCCAACAATTTTACGTGCCATCGCAGTGCGAATCGTATCACACGATTCACGGATCTGGGCGACTGATTGCTCGAGGTCGTTCACTGTCATATTATAGGTCGTCTTAGAAAGTTTTTTGTAGCTCTGATTTTAGTTGCCGTCCGCAGCAACTTTTGGCTTCGTACGCGATAACGCTAGCAAGGTCTTGCCTGCAAACAATGTGACATAATCGTCGCTGAATGTTATTTGACAGCGTTGCCCACTCAATAACTCTATTATCTCCGTGGGAAATGTAGCTGCTGATACTAATTCTAACCTAAATTCGCCGGATTCCAATTCAGTTATTCCTCTTTGTAGAATCATCACGGTAGCGCCGGTTACAACATAAATATTCGTGCCGTCATCTGCCACAGTGTAAACGGATTCGACTTCACCAGTTGTATCGCTTAGGCCTGAATTCAGCGCCGACTGAAATCGCCCATCGCTATCGTAGTAAAACAAACCATTACCTAATAACAAACACGCACCGGGTATTTCCCGACGACTTGGAATTAACGTGGAATACAGGAATTGAGATTCATGTGTAATCCACCGAAATGCGCCGGAAAATAAATCTAACTGAAAAATTGCGGCGCTATCCGCTGGTGCAATTGTTACTCCCAGACTACCTGAATCTACTACTAAACTCGTATGCCTCGACTGGGCCTGCTCTAAATCGGTAACATCGGTATCGCCCGCGATAATGGTATTCTGAGCATAGTGATTCAGCCACAACAACTGTCCGGCGAGTGAAACGCAAGCAACTTCGCCAGTGTTGCAACAAGTTACTATTCGGTCACCGGCAATCACCAACTGGCTGGCTTCAAGCGTCGAAACTTTTTGATGACCGACTGCGCGCGCACCTCCTAAATAAGTGCGCCATTTTTCGCGACCCGAATGCAATGAATAACAAACCAAATAATTACGGCATTGCACAATAGTCGTTTCACGCATTAACACGTAAAACAGATCGCCCGATATTTTAGGCGAACTCACAAACGTCCAATTCCCCAAACTATTTTCATTTTCTCCGTTGGCATAAACTGGATAACCACTCAGCAATTTCCCTTGCGTAGACAAGTCCAGCGCCACAATAGCTCCACTAGAGCGAAATGCTGACCCCAACGATTGATGATGTGTCGCCGTAGGATCTCCGATTCGAGCCAGTAACATATCACCGCTTATTTCCACAGTTGCCCGCGCTCGGCCCCAATACGGAATCGCCTCGTCATACCAATCACTGTCATTTTCAGAATCACCATGCTCGTAAATGACGTAACCGTCCCTGCCAGTTCCCCACGCCGGTAATCCTGTCGTAATATCAACCGCAATAATCTTGTCGAATGTGTTTAAAAATAAATGCGCACGATCTCGCTGTATCGCCACGTCGAGCCGCGGGTTGTCCGGTAGGTCTATTCGCTGAGTCCACTGAGGAGTGCGTTGAAATGTTTCAACCGGAGATGCTGCGGAAAAAGTGTCGCGTTCCAGAAAATGTTGGGCATAAAAATCTTCCAAAACTTTTACTATCTCGCCTGCTCGACCACCGAATTGAAAATCCCCTCGTTCTTTATCGGTGGCTGGTCCCGTAGATCGCTCTGCATTTACTGATCGAATTGTCGCTAATGTTGTTCGCGCAGCTGAGGGCATATTGGCTGCAACGTCGTTGGCAAACATGCGAACTTGTAGAGCCTGTTGCTCGGCTCGCGTTACCGGGCGTTGTAAACAACCGACCATGCCAGCATATTCTAAATCGGCGTTATCTGGCGGAAAGCTTCTTGCCGCAGCCTGCCAATGCATACGAGCGGCCAACTGCTGCCCGGTTTGAAACGCTGCATCCCCGAGCATTACACGCCATTTAAAAGTGTGACTACTTAAGGGCCAACGCGTCAAAAGTCGCCGTGCATCCGTCGGTTCCAATTGCGTCAAAGCTGCGACTGCCTGATCAGCGAAACGATCCATACGCGTTTGATGTTCTTTCCAGATTGCTCGCTTGTGCTGGGCGAAGCGAGCGTGCCAAGCATGTGAAAAACTTTCAACACCTACAAATCGCCGATACCCTGTGGGTAATTGCCGCTCCGCAACGGGCACCAGTTTCCCAGCTGCTCGTAGTCGCAACCGATCCATCCGATCTAGTGCCGCCAGATAAGCCTGTTGAGCTAACAATCCATTCGCCGCTGTAATTAATTGCAAATCCTCATGGTCCAACAGCGGTACATGTCGGTCTGCCAACCCAACCGGATTCGCAGCAATCGTCATGCCCTCTCGATTTTGCGCAACAGTATACCGCGCAGTTAGACAAACTACCGCAGTGCTCAGCACAATGAGCATTACGGCATGTCGGAGCATCTCGCAGAAGCTGTTGTGCGGTTTCACTAAAGGACTATTCACGCGAAAATCCCTCCATGAATCGCCCCAGCAAAAACAAACAAACTCCAAAAATCATCGATATCAATAGGCCATCCACGCCAAAACCGAACACATCCTGCCCAGGGCGTTCTAACTCGCTCGTATTCGCATGGGGATCGTCAAAAATAAGTTGCAGTCCGATCGCAATAGGCAAAATACCCAACGCTGCTAGCTGCATCCATTTTCCAATTAACCGCATATTGAGTCTACTTTTTTATTGATGTTCAAAGGTGAAGGGATTGGGGGAAAGCGGTGAACGGACTATCCTCAATAGTATGCAATGTCATCCAAAACTACCACTAGCGAAGTCTTGAATCTGATGCAAATTAAAACCATTATTTGGCGCAGCCTACGGCTGAAGTGTTGCCAGTGTGGAATTGGGAAAATGTTCCGTAGCTGGTTCAAAATGCATGACAATTGCTCGCACTGCAACGTATCTTTCCAACGTGAACCTGGTTTCTTTTTGGGCAGTATCTACATTAACTACGCTTTTACCGCCCTCACCATGACCGGCATGTATATTCCGGCCCTCATCCTTGAGTGGGCTCCCAATAATCAACTCATCTGGTACGCGTTCGCTTATACTATCATTATGCCTATTCTTCTATTCCGACTTGCGCGCAGTTTGTGGCTAGGATTTGATCAATTATTCGATCCACAACAACCCCAGAGTAACGGCAACAAACAAGAATAGAAGACTCGGAATTATTCCGCAGAATCATTGTTCTCGTTGTCTTTAAGATTTCGCGCTTTGCAAATCAACACATAGAAATATGTACTAATGGCCGTCAAAATACTAAACGGCATCGCCATCATAAACATGATGCTCCAGAAATAACCACGCATCATCTGCGGGTCGTTCGCACTCAAACTCTCTTTACACGTTGGACAAGCAGTCGCCACATGAGCTGCGATGATGATCACCAGCGCACACAACGCCCATTGTCGAGCGAAACGAATCACTTGATTTTTAAAATTTGACATCAGCATTTATCCCTTGTTAACACTCTCAGTCTAATCAACCATCTATCAATAGTCCACATCGACCATCTCGATTCGTATAATCTATGTTGATTTTTGGTTCACGACATCTGATACAACATCCAATAAATCGCGACGCCGGTTACCGATACATACAACCAAATTGGAAATGTCCGTTTGGCCCACTTCAAGTGCTGGGGACGCTGATCCTTGAAGCCATGATAAATCGTAATGAGCGCTCCTACGGGTACATACATTGCCAAAATAATGTGGCTAATGAGAATCGTAAAATACGTGTATCGCAACCACAGCGGATGCGATTCTGGAAACTTTGTACCACCACCTTTTTGATAGTGATAAATCAGATAGCAAACCAAAAACAAAGTTGAAACAGCAAAACAACAAATCATCGTCCATTTGTGAGCGGTTTCTCGTTTGCATTTTATCAACACAAAACCGACGATCAATAAGACAGTGGCAAGTGCGTTAAGGGACGCATTGATCGCTGGTAAATCCATCATCTACTCTACTTGTATACCTAAGTTTATTCGTCCCGCGACGGTTCCGTTACCGTGTCCGTTTGTTGCTGCTTTACAAATTCTGCAATCTGCTTTTCCAACCGCTCGCGGTCAGCCACCACGTCAACTGGTTCCTCTTCCTCGAGTAGCAACGCAACTAACAGCTTGTTCAATTCTTCCATCGCTTCCACATCGTGCCAATTAAACGCCCCACGCACATTTCCCCATTTATCGACTGCGCAAAATGATTCGGCATGAGTTTGAGGTCCGACTGACAATAAGAATTTATCTGAACCGATACGATTAATATATTGGGAATTACCAGTCAAAAACTTCCAGTTCTCATTGTCTGATGTGAATTTCTTCGCGTAGGAATTCAAAACAGCCGGAGTATCATTATCGGCATCACAACTGATACTAATAAACTTGACGCCCTTGCGAGCCCAAACTTTATGCAGCGATTGCATTTCTTGATTCTGCTGAACACAAGTGGACGGACACGAAGCGAAGAAGAAACTAGCGACCCACACTTTGTCACGCAAGGCCTTGGATTCAAACCCACCACCAGCTTGATCCACTAGCTGAAAATCGGTAATCCACGGCTCACCTTCTCCCAGTTCATAATCTGCAGGTTTTATCTCCGGCACAAAGTCAGCAATCTTTTTTTCTTCGGATTGATTGTTCGGATCAGCGGCGTCCAGCCAGCGTCCCGCTTTAAACAGCACCAACACACCGGCACACAATAACATGATTGCCACAAAGAAAATCGCTGGTTTATTCATCGCATATCTCCACTAATTCGTGTCCGACTTATCCAGACCGCCGTTGCAAAAAACAGTATTAAACCCACCACCACCACAATCGTATTCGTACTAGGCGCAGCAGTCCAGTAATCTTCGCCCAATGGTTGCGCATACAGTAACTTCCGCACCAAAGCGACAACATAAGTCAACGGGTTCATCCGCATACACCAATGCACTGCCGTTTGAGCAACGCCTAAATCAGTCAAAGCAGGCACTGGAAAAAACGATCCCGACATCAACCACATGGGCATCAACACTAAGTTCATAATGGCATGGAACCCCTGAGTGGACTCCATCCGCCAAGCAAACACAAATCCCAAGCTTGTCATCATCAGCGCCGCGGCAAACAACAAAACCACCAACGCTAAGAACCGTCCCGGCGACCATGACACGTCGAGAAACAAAGCAACTGATAAAAACAATAAAGCTTGAATCAAGGCAATGATCGCTCCACCTAAAACCTTGCCCAAAACCATACTACTGCGGGAAACTGGGGAAACCAATACGGATTGGAGAAACCCTTCACGGCGGTCTTCGATGATCGAAATCGACGTAAAGATAGCGGTAAACATCAAAATCAACACCAACGAACCTGGAAAATAATAATGTAAGAACCCAGAAGTAGCCGCGTCGGAACTAGTTCCCGCTGAAAAGCTGCGATCCAAGCCTAAGCCAAAAATAATCCACATCACCAGCGGTGTGCCGATAGAACCAATGACGCGATTACGTTGACGAAAGAACCTTACTAATTCACGCCAACATAGATGATATACAACTGCGGTCATACGAGGAGCGGATCCGTCGTGAGCTGACATTATTCTATTCTCCCAGCGGCGCAAGTTTGCCGTTCTGAAAAA